>NZ_JAMZEE010000035.1:0-46972 GCF_024704895.1 Bacteroides muris (ex Fokt et al. 2023)
CCAAGACCCAAGCTCCGAAAGAAACCTATGGCAAAGAGAAGAAAAATGATAGATTATAGCTCCGTTTTGCTGTCAGAATGTCAAACTATCGCTGCCCTCGTTCCCGAAAGCGGATGCAAAAGTAGAGCTTTTAAGGACATCTGCAAAATATATACAAGCTTTTTTTGAGGATTTTTGAAAACTTTTCTATAAAATACTGACTGCCAGATATGTTTTAAAACATAATCCTTGAAGGAAAAAGAATACAGAAAATAAGAAACACATTATATATATGCGAGCGAGATAATACCGAACAATCAACCATTGATATGAATACAAAAAACAAGGAAACACGTCGGAGAATAACCCAGGAACCGACAAATCAATGCAAATACCCAGACGAACAGATACCCCTGACGACGAGAAACGGACGGGAAGACTCCGAACGAACGCGGGTGAAGAGGACAGGACAGCCTGAGACAGCCAATAACCACAAAACAAGGAAAGCAACTACAAAAAAAAACACTGTCAAAACCGACAAGGGGAATTAATTAACACAATAAAGAAAGGATTAAGAGCCTGTTTAAATTTTCTTCAAAAAGTTTTTTCAGCTTCTTCCCAAGCTTCTTTCCAGTCTGTTTTTCTGTTTCTATTCGTCACATAGCCCGCTATGCTCTTCATTAGAACAGAAAAACATTCTCAAAAAAGAACTCTTAAAAGAATGCTGAATAAAATTTAAACAGGCTTTAATACAAATTGGGATAATCAAAAATCGGGATAGAACAAGGATAACTCCCAATGGGCCTCTCCTTAGTTCTTGGCAGGCCAAGGAACAGAAGGCTCCAATATCGGGGAGACAGACTCCCAAACCTGGACATTGATAGACCGCATTCCTTGTACAGAAGGATGCCCCCATTGTTTATCAATGTCGTGCAAACGAATATTCTCGATGGCATAGTACCGGCAAATTTCATCCATGGAATCAGTTATCTCTTCGGATAATTCAGAATTGGTAATATTATAAATCTTGGCCGCAGGATAGAGCTGCTTGAGAGATGCAAGCAGATAGCAAAAGGCAGGGCGGAAGCTATACAAATCGGCTTTCATCCAACCATTATATTGGTATGTGCCAATGGGGACACCTGCCCAACTGTCATTGGTACCACCAAAAACAAAGATTATGTCGGGGACACCGAGGTTATGAATACGGGTGATAAAAGAACGGTCGGAGTAATCGGCTTTCTCGTAACCGGTATGACAGACGGTAGAACCGGAATAGGAATTGTTGCGTTCCAACTGAAAGCCGTGCTCATGGATGAAACGGTGCCACCAGGTCTCCTCCACCTTCGTCACATCATTTTCCTTCTTTTCGCCGGGAACTCCATACCAGCAGAGATTGGCGGCAGGAGAGACATGACCGTAAAAGGTGGAATAGGAATCACCAAGGATAGAAACTTTCTTCTGAGCAAACACCCCTGATACAAGGGCCAGGGAAAAAACAACCAGAAAAAACAAGGATTTGCAGTTCATAATAAATAGATTTTTATGTCGTATGCTGCAAAGTTATAAAGTTTGTCCCGGTTTGACGGCAGGAAGCCGTATTTTTTTGCCATTGCCCGCTTATATGCCCCCACCTCTGCCACCGAATTCCCACAAGAAAGGAAATGCCGGATTGAGAGAGGGCGAGAGCACCTGGATGAGAGCAATCCCGACACGCGGACTGACCGTACCCGTAGGAAGTATCAATTACACCACCGACAGTTTCTATCTTACCTCCTTGCGGATAGAGAGAACAGCCATTAACTGCCACCGGACTCAGCTACCGGGAACCTTTCCGACAGCAGGCAGACTCCACAGCGACTGAGCAGTAATAATCAGAACTGGAAATAGATAAACGGCTGTATTTCCGAACTTTTCATCTGAATGACCAGATAGATTACAGCAAGCATCAGTAGCGCCTTTCCCAATAAGGGGAGGCGGACTACTGTTTTTGTGCAGGCACGTTCCCAACTGTCGGGCACAAAATGCAGAAAATATCCCAATGCCATCAATGCGAACACTTCCCAATAGCCTGCCACCAACTGCGGGAAGAGCTGCGGACGAAAAGTTGTGAATATCTGCTTCAGCATATCCATTGATGTGGAGAACTCCGCATTACGGAAGAATATCCAGCAGAAACAAACAAAATGGAAAGTGACAAGCACTCCGAAGAAGCGGCGGATGCCACGGCTCTCCGTCCCCTTCTTACGCCCGGTAAGCGTCATCCAGAACTTATGGGCTGCAAGCGCAACGCCGTGCATCATCCCCCAAAGGACAAAATTCCACGAAGCGCCATGCCACAAGCCACCCAGGAACATGGTAATGATGAGATTGACATATTGGCGGATTTTCCCCTTCCGGTTGCCACCCAAAGAGATATAAAGGTAATCGCGCAGCCAGCTGGAAAGCGAAATATGCCACCGCCTCCAGAATTCCGTAATGGAAGCGGACTTATAAGGAGAATCAAAGTTGATATTGAAGTGGAAGCCCAGCAACAAGGCAATGCCGATAGCCATATCACTGTAACCGGAGAAGTCGCAATAAATCTGCAAGGCATAGCCATAGACCCCCATCAGATTCTCCACCCCCGAATAGAGAGTAGGATTATCAAAGATACGTTCTACAAAATTGACGCTGATATAGTCTGATATGACCGCTTTCTTGAAGAGTCCACTGACAATGAGGAAGATTCCACGCCCGAACATCTCCTTGGAGACAAACAGCGGACGGCGGATTTGCGGAATGAAATCGCGTGCACGCACGATAGGTCCTGCCACCAGCTGGGGAAAGAAAGAGACATAAAAAGCATAATCCAGCAGACTGGTCAGAGGCGTTATCTGGCGACGATACACATCTATCGTGTAACTCAACGACTGGAAAGTGAAGAAAGAAATGCCCACAGGCAGGAATATGTCCAGCGGTTCAAAGAGTCCCCCTGTCAGCGAGGCAAGGAAAGTGCCCAGGAAGTTGGTGTACTTAAAATAACACAGCAAGCCCAGATTGATGCTCAGGCTGACCCCCACCCACGCCTTGCGCAGCAAAGGAACCGGTTCGCGGACCATCAGCCGGGCAATAAAGAAATCGCAAACGGTGACAAGCCCCAACAGGAAAAAGTAAGTGCCGCTACTCTTGTAATAGAAGTAGTAGGAAAACAGAGTGACAAACAGCAGACGTGCCGTAGCGCGATGCTGCAACACCAGATAGACCAGCATGAAGGCGGCAAACAACCAGAGAAAGATACCGCTACTGAAAATCATCGGTGCCTGAGGGTCGTATATGAACACACTGCGCAACCGCTCCGGGTCTATGTTAAGCGTAGAAAACAATCCGTCAATATTCCACATAATCATTATAGGCTTTTAATAAGGCTTGAAAAAGCAACTCGCCCTGCAGGCGATATCCTTCGGGCATATAGTGTACATGGTCGGGGCGCATCAGCCCTGCTTCCTGCCAATTGAGGCAGGCACGGCGCATGCCGCCCAATATTCCGTACATGTCCCACACGGCCAACCCGTTCTCATCGGCATACCTGAGAATTTCCTGCACAGCGACGGCAGTACGCGGGTTCAACTTATACGTCCGCTTCCGTCTGCGCTGGCGGAAACTTTCGTACGAGCCGGGTGGTGTGGTCATCAGCATCGGCACACCGGGCATGCGGTCGCGAAGCATACGCACGAGATCGTCCATCTGGCGACGGTGCAGCAAGGCGTTGTAGCGCCGATTGTGACTCTCGTTTGTCCCGAACGAAAGAATCAGCAGGTCAGGATGCAAGGCAGCAATCTCTTCCACGCGGTCGGGACGGGTGAAGGTGACACAGAACGCGCCGTTGATACCCACATCCGTAGAGGTCAGCGCACCGAAAACCTGCTGCATCAGTTCGCCCGTAGTACGGGGAAAGATATGCCCGCGGATATGGCTGTCGCCCACATGGACGATGCGCACCGTATCGGCAGAGGCGCCGAGGCGCAGCAGGCGAAGTTTCTCCCAAAAGGCATTGAGCACACCGATGCTGTCCGTCAGGCAATTTTTGCGCACTTCCCGGAAGGCAGGCGGAAGGGTGACAAGCGGCACCGGCACCGTGTCCGTGCGTTGCCTGCAGGTGAGAAGCGTATCGCAATCCGCTGCCGCAAGCTGCGGACAAAGCGTTTCCGGAACCTTGTCCTGCGCTCCCAAGGGGGCTCCCGTCAACCCCAAGAACAGAAACAAGAGGCAAAAGCGCCATATCCTACTCTTCTTCATAAGCCCTCCTCCTGTCATACTGTTCTTTACCGTAAACCAGTGCTTCATACAGCAGTCCGGCCAAGTACTTTCCTCCGCGGAAGTTGATGTGCGTATAATCGTAATTGGCCATCGAAGGCTTGGCATGTACCATCTCTGCCATACTTCCTTCTCCTCCCATTGCTTCGAACATATTCCAGAAAGCCACAGCCTCATCCGCAGCCAGATTCTGCTGATAGCGCACCAGATTCTTGATGCCCGGCATGGTGCGCAGGCTACCGTCCTCGGTCTTATAGTCGCGGTCTCCCACACTGACCACCAGTATGCCTGCTTGCGGGAAAGCCTCTTTCAAATGCTGCAGCGTGGTCTGCATGCCTGCGATGTAGCGGTCGTAATTACTCCCCCGTTTGGTAGCCACGTTCAGGCCATATTGCAGAATTATCAGGTCGTAGGGACGCTGCCGGTTGAACTCGCACATCATCCACACGGGCACGGAACGCAAAGTCAGTCCGGAGCTGCCGCGCAACGAGAAATTGTCCAGCGATATGCCTGCCGTATCGTCCAGGGCAAGCCCGTAGAACAGTGTGGAATCGGCCTTTTCCACTTGCCATCGGACGGAACCGATGTTACCGTCGACCTCCATTTCCTGCAAATCGCCCACCGGATGGAAGGAACGCGTGACAACCTCGCCCCGATTCACCTGCACGGAGAGGGTTGTTTCGCCCCGGTTATAGAAGAAGATGCTGGCACGTCGGCAGGTGTCGAGCCTTGAGGCATAAGCAGTCTGCCCGCGCAGTTCCACATAGGCACCGCCACGGGGCACGAAGTAATGACCCGAAACGCCCTGCTTGCTACGGTCGAAAAAGACAGAATCCATGATGGAATGGCTGCTCCACCCGCTGAAGGAGTGGCGCACTGTGGGACGGTATCCGCTGGTCATGGAGGTGATGGTGACGAAGCCCACACCGCAACCACCGTATTTCTGTTGCAGCTTTTCCCGCAGGTCGGCCGTCAGGATGTCGGCTTCGATGAATGAGTCGCCGAAGTAGGCTATACGCACATGGCGGGGACGCTTGGCAAGGTCGTCCAAGGCGCGGTAGAATGCAGTCATGCCCCGCAGGGTAGAGTCGCTGTAGTCCTCGATACAAGTCATGCCCGTACGGCAGGTATCCACGAACGCGGGTTTCACCTCAGGCGGAGGAGGAAGCAGACTGTCTGCATCGTGCAGCGCTTCGACAGGAGGACGCACATCCCCCAGTATGTCTACGCGCCGCAGCACACGACCACGCCACGTCAATCCCGGCAACCCGTTCATCAACAGCAATAAGCCCGTCACAATGAACACAAACAATCCCGTATGTCGCAATACACTTTTCTCCATGCTCCATGCACTTATCTTTTACGTGCCCGCAAAGATAGAGAATTCATACGGGGGATTGCTATATTCCAATTATAAAAATAATCATAAGCCACGGCTTTTTCATTTACGGGAGTCGGAGGGGTTTATCGGGAGTTAAAAGCCGATAACACAGCTATACATCAGCAGAGCGATCGGCTCTTAACGAACTCCTTAGCCCGAAGGGCGATAACTCTTTGAAATGAAAAGCCGTGCCATGAGGTTCTTGGGTCTCTTGTCCTCTCCCGGTCACACTCCTATGAGAGAGTGGTACAGATATGATAACGAAGTATACACAGTCCGGTCAACAGTTTGCTTCATCCTAAAGAAAAAGTTTATCTTCACAGTCAAGATGTATATCTTAAGGCTGAATATATATATCTTAACTGTGAAGATGTACATCTTCACAGTTAAGATAAACTTTCTCCTTAGGCCGAAACAGACTTGGTATGTGAGAGAGACAATCCGACAAGTATAGAGAGAGCTTCTCACAACAGGTGTCTGAGGCCTGAGAATGCAACTACCCCTGCCACACACATCGTTGCGGCAGGGGTAGTTCAGTATTCGGATATGATGTACTCTCTTGTCAGATAGTCTTCTCCACGTTCCATACAAAGGCTCGAAGCCCCAGCTGTTCCGTTTCCCGGTCCATCTTATGAAGTGCTTCGAGCAGAGGGTCTACCTTGGCATCGTCCACCATTGTGATGATGGCAGAGCACATGCTGGGCCAGGCATGGCTGCCGTAGTGCGGCTCGCCGGTCTTGCTGCCACGTCCCTGCACCTGCTGCCAATAGCTGAAGCCGCGGCAGTTCTGGCGGTCGAGCAGTGCCATGATGCGCTCGTAGAAGGCTTGGTCGAATGTGATAAATACGGATTTCATTGTTTGTTTCTTCTATAAGTTATAAAAAGCATCTCCGCGCCCGCCCTCCCGCGCCGGGGAAGGAAGGACGCGAAGACAGGATTATTGTTTGCGGGGTTTCGTCATCTTCTCCTTATGCGTGAGGTAATACTCGTTCAACTCACGGTCTTTCTTTATCTTGCGGCGTGCACGCCTGATACCGGTACCGGCAAACGAGCAGTAGAGCACGGGCACAAGAATCAATGTCAGGATGGTAGATACCGTCAGACCACCGATAACCGCCACACCCAGCGGGCGCCACATCTCGGCACCTTCACCCTGGCCCACGGCCATCGGCACCATACCGAGAACGGTAGTAAGTGTCGTCATCAACACCGGACGCAGACGGCTGCGGCCTGCCGTAACCACCGAGTGGAGCACAGCCATGCCGCGCTCGCGACAGAGCGTGATATAGTCTATCAGCACGATACCGTTCTTCACCACGATACCAATCAGCATGATGCCTCCCAACAGGCTCATCACATTCAGGTTGGTGCCCGTAAAGAAGAGCGCCATGAGCACGCCGCTGAAAGCGAACGGAATGGAGAACATGATGATGAACGGATAGGTCAGCGACTCAAACTGCGCCGCCATCACGATGAACACCAGAATGACGATGAGCACCGCCAGCGTACCCAAATCCATGAACGACTCCTGCTGGTCTTCGTACGAACCGGAAATCTGGATGGAAACGCCACTCGGAAGGTCCATCTTGTCGATAATGGCATTTCCTTCCGCCACCACGTCGCCCAACGGAGCGCCGGAGATGATGGCCGATACGGTAACGATGCGCTCGCGGTCCTTACGCTCGATGGTAGGAGGCGCGGAACGTTCCACCACTTTGCCCAGGTCTTTTACACGGACAGCCTTTCCGGCAGGGGTATAGATAAGGATGTTCTCCAGGTCCTCGATCTTCGTACGGAATTCGGGAGCGTAGCGCACACGGATGTCGTACTCGTCACCGTCCTCGCGGTAGTAGGAAGCCAAGGCACCGTTCACGCGGTTGCGCAGGTAACCCGATGCCGTAGAGAGATTCAGCCCGTGCAGGGCAAGCTTCTCGCGGTCGAAGTCCACCTGGTATTCGGGCTGGTAGTCCTGACGGCTGATGTTCACCTCGCTCACGCCCTTCACGTTGAGAAGCTTCTCCTTCAGTTCGGCCGACACGCGGTCTGTAGCCGTGAAGTCATATCCATAGACCTCGAAATCGGCACTTGCCTGGGCACTCATGCCACCTGTGCTTCCGCCCATGATGACTTGTGCCTTGTCCAGTTCGGGATAGCCTTTGAGGTCCTGGCGCATTTCATCGCACACGGCCTCCAGCGTGACATCACGGTTGCCCACGCTCACCAAACTGATATTGAAGCTGATGATGTGGCTGCCGTTGTCCTGCATCGAAGCAAAGGTATTGTCCGAGTCGGCCTGGCCTACGGTGTAGTTGCACACTTTCAGCACGCCTTCATAGCGCTTCATCCACAAATCGGTCAATTCCGAAGCCAATGCCTGCGCACGCTCCACGCGGGCACCGATAGGCAGCTGCAGCTTCACGGCAATGCGCGCGTTGTCTGCCGCCGGGAAGAACTCGGAGCCAATGTACTTGGCGCACATCAGACTGAGGGCAAACAAGCCGGCACAGGCCAACACAATAGTCTTACGATGGCGCACAGCCCAGTTCAAACGATTCTGATACCATACATCGAGGGCATCCAACGCAAGCTGGATGGGTTTATAGAAAGCGATGAACCACTTGCTTTGCTTCTTCTGCAAACGCAGGAGCTGCGAACACATCATCGGAGTGAATGACAAAGCCGATATGGTGGAAACGGTCATAATGACGCACATCATCCAGCCCAACTGGCGGAACAACACGCCCGACATACCGCTTACCATCGTCAGCGGGAAGAATACGGCAATCATCGTCAGCGTAGAGGCGATAACCGAAATGGCCACCTCGTTCGTGGCATGCACCGCCGCCTGCTTCGGCTCGGAGCCGCGCTCGATGTGGGTGGTGACGTTTTCGAGCACTACAATGGCGTCGTCCACCACATTACCAATGGCAATGGAAAGACACGAAAGCGAAATGATATTGAGCGAACCGCCGTCGATAATGCCCAAGTAGATGAACGAGGCCACCAAAGACATCGGAATGGTGATGCAGATGATGACCGTGGCACGCCAACGGCCCAGAAAGACGAACACCACCAGGATAACGAACAGCATGGCGTAAATGATGGTTTCCTCCAAACTGGAAATCGTATTCAGGATGTTGTCCGACGTATTGACGATGATGCCCAGCTTCACGTCGCTCGGCAAAGACTTCTGCAACTGCGGCAGCATGTCGATTACCTTCTGCGAGATGGCTACAGAGTTGGCACCCGACTGCTTCTGCACCACAATCATGGCACCCTGCACACCGTTGCTGTAGGTCTTCTGCGCACGTTCTTCCACAGAGTCCACCACCCTTGCCACATCGCGCAGATAAACGGAAGCCCCGTTGTGGGTACCCACTACGATGTTCTCCATCTCTTTCGGGTCTTTGAACTCACCTTCCACACGTAGCGAATAGGTGTTGCTACCCACATCGAACGTACCGCCCGGTGTGTTGCGGTTCTCACCACTGATGACGGAGCTGATGGTTTCTACCGAGAGGTCGTAGGCATCCAGTTTATTGGGGTCGCAATAAACATTGATTTCGCGCTTGGGCGCACCCGAGATGGATACCGTACCCACACCCGGCACACGCGCCAAAGGATTGGCAACGTTGTCATCCAGTATCTTGTAAAGTGCCGGCTGGCTCTCTTCCGCCTGCACGGAGAGCAGGAGGATGGGAATCATGTCCGTACTGAACTTGAAGATGATGGGCGTTTCCACCTCATCGGGCAGCATGGAGCTGACCATGTCCAGCTTGTCGCGCACATCGTTCGTCAGTACATCAATGTCGTAGCCATACTCAAACTCCAGCGTAATCACAGAGATATTCTCCGACGAACGCGAAGTGATATGTTTCAGATTGCTGACAGAATTCAGCGTATTCTCCAACGGACGGGTCACGTTGTTCTCAATGTCCGACGCACTGGCGCCCGCATACGAGGTCATTACCATAATGGTATTGGTCTCGATATCCGGATAGAGGTCCACCGGTAACTTCGACAAAGAGAACAGACCAAATATCGCCACTGCCAGGAAGCAGAGCGAGGTCATAATCGGTTTCTTAACCGCTCCTTCGTATAAACTCATTTTTTCTATTTGATAATTGATAGTTGATAACTGATAGTCAAGAATTGGCAGGCCACTGATAATGGCAATAAGGACAATGCCGCATCATCCATTCTTGATTATTTTTCTACTTCTACTTCCACTCCGTCGGCAAGTTTGGACTGTCCGGCAATGACTACCTGAGAGTTGTTGTCCACACCGGAAATCAACTCGTATTCAGTATCCATGCGACGACCCAGTTCCACTTTATTATAAGATACCTTACCATCCTTGTAGACATATACATAGCGGTCGCCAGAACCGGCACGCTTCACAATGGCAAGGTCGGGCACCACAACATGGTCTTGCGTACCGAAGTTGAGCGTGGCACGGGCAAACATACCCGGACGCACGCGCCGGTCACGATTGGCAAGCTGCACCTCTACGGGGAACGTACGTGTGGCGGAATCAATCGTCGGATACACCAGACTTACCTTGCCTTCAAACTCTTCATCACCATAGACATCTATTTTTACCGTGACGGAAGCTCCTTTCGCAACCTTCGTAAAGTAACCTTCGGAAACGTTGATAAGCAACTTCACGGGAGTAATCTGCTCTACCACAAGGACAGGTTCGCCACCACCGTACATGTCACCGTTGTCATAATTGCGCGCTGTCACCACACCGTTAATGGGGCTTAGCAAGGCTGTGTTCTCCAGCAAGTTCTTGTAAGAGGTTTCGCGTATATCGAGGTTCATCTTGGCGGCATCCCATTCCGACTTGGAGGCTCCGCCCACCTTGTAAAGCTCGTCCACACGGCTGAACTCAATCCGCTGGTTGTCCAGCTGGAATTTAACCTGCTTCAGACTGGCGGCATCCATGCTGACAAGCTTTTGTCCCTTTGCCACACGGTCGCCTACTTCGACAAAAATGCGGTCTATGCGCACCGGTGAAGAGGGAGCGATGTTATTCTTCACTTCAGCCTCTACGGTAGCCGTATATTCCTGAATCTGGTCTACCGGACGGGAGGTCACACCCGCCAGTTTCACTTTCGGTTTCTCGTCCACTTTCTCTGCTGCAACTTTTTCGCCGCCTCCGCTACATGCGCCCAGCATGACTACAGACAGCAGGGCAACTAATTGAAAACTTTTTTTCATATCGTCGTTCTTATTTTATTTCTGATTTTTAATGATATAGTCTCTACCCAACACCTGGTCAAGATCGGCCTTCGCTACCAGATAATCGTATATGGACTGGTTGTAAGTGAGTTCCGCCTCGGTGAGCTGTACCTGCGAGGAATTCAGCTCGAGCACGGTTCCCTTGCCCACCTCGTAACGCTTGCCGGCAATCTGAACCGCCTTTTCGGCCTGCATCACATTCTCCTTGTTGCTGGACACCTGCTCCGAACTGGCTGCCATATTGTCTTGATAGCTCGTTATCTGCATATTCAGCTTGCGTTCCGTATCAATGCGGTTCTGCTCCAACTGACGCATCTGGATGCGATTCGTTTTCAGCTTCGTGAAGTTGCTTGCCTTATATAAAGGAATGCTCAGATTGAATACCAGTGAGGAACTGCTTCCATAATTATAGTTGAAGAGATTCCAGGTGTCATTATTCATAGACTGGTATTGATAAGAATATCCCAAGCCTAAGGTCGGCATGAAGTTGGCACGCAGCGATTTGATGTTCTTCTGAAGCATCAGGCGGTTCAGTTCCAGCTGCTTCATGGTAGAGTTGTTTGCCAAACCCTCATGAACCGTGTTGTCCAGCTGATTGGCAAACACCACGCCTTCATAAGCAGCCAGACTATCGTCAATATCAATATCCACATCAGCGGTAATACCCATCAGCACCTTCAGTTGCAATTTGGAAAGCGTCACGGCATTGCCTGCAGAAACAAGACTCGGTTTCACGCTGCGCATCTGCACCTCAGCAGTAATTTTGTCAAACTCACTGACAGCACCTTGCTGATATTTGGCGTTGACGATATTAAAATTGTCTTCCGCCAGTTTATAACTATTTTGCAACACCTCATACGAGTCTTGCGCCAGCATCAGCTGATAGTAGGCTTTGGTCACCTGATTTACCAGATCTTGCTTGGAAGCCCGCGACTTCTCCACCGCCAGCTCAATGTCCGTCTTGGTCATCGACATGGCGCGATATACCGTCGGGGCAAACAGAGGCAGACTGATGTTCAACGCTCCGGTGACTGTATTCGCCTTGTCTTTACCCATTTTCACAGTCTGGTCTCCGATACTGAACTGCGGTGCCGTGATGGTATGGCTCATACTGCCTGAAACACTCGCTTCGGGCAACAAGTTCTGCCACGTTTCCTTATGGGCCACTTTCTTCAGCGCAATCTCTTCTTGAGCCACTTTAATGATGGGATTGTCGCTCAGGGCTATTTCCAAAGCCCGGTCAAGGTTCAGGGTCAGTGTCTCTTTGGCTTCCTGTGCCCGCAGGGCATGGCCCACAGACAGCATTATCGCCGCCAGCAACAACATTTTGCCAACCCGAATTTTCTGCATCTTCATAAATAATTGGTTTATTTTTGTTTATTGTTTCTTCTCTTCTTCAGCAGAGAGTTGCCTTTTACGATAGTCATGGATAAATATCTCGAGCTCAGCCGCTCCTTTTTCCGTAGAAATGCCTCGTAAGAAGGTGAACATGATTGATTCATACACTTCGAGGAAAGAGTACCTGTCGCAAAGGTCGGTTTCCATCAGCACGTCCAACTGCTTGCGCACCAGCAAGCCTATGATGGCAAAGTTCACATCGTCGCGGAAAATGCCCTGCGACACACCTTGTTTGAAGAAGTTGATGGCATCTTCGTGATTCCGGTTATTGTCGCATTTCAGCAGTTCGCATGCCTTGGGATACTTCTTGATGTCTTCAAAGAAGCTTTTGTTTGTAGCATGGAATTTCTCAATGCCGCGCAGATAGAGTTTCAGCAACACTTCCAGCACATTTTCTGATTTCTTGATGATTTCGACGACAAATGCATCCGTCTCCCGCTGCTCTCTCAGAATACATGCTTCCAACAGGGTTTCCTTGTCGGAAAACACTTCGTACAACGTACGTTTGGAGATTCCCAAAGAAGCGGCTATTTCATCCATCGTAACGCACTTGATTCCCGATGCGGAAAATAATTCTGCGGCAACGCTAATGATTCGCTCTCTCAATTCAGACCGCGAAGTGGCATGTTTGATGTGTTCGCCCATTTCTTCCTTTCTTTAAAATTCCTTGAATTAATGCTTTTCCGGAAGCTGTCCCTACTTATTCTTAATACCGGCCTTCTTCAGCTTCTTATTCATTATCGGAATAAAAACGGGGCAAATATAGAAAGAAAACTCAAAACAGCATTTGAGTTTTCTTCTTTTGTTCTATAGATTAATAAATATTATATTTCCGGCAGATTTATTGGGAAAGTGTTAATAATCAAACTCCACCTATAAAGATTAAGGATTTACAAAGTGACAGTCCACAAAGATTCTATCTGTCGCAATATAAAGACAATCCCAATATTCGTAATGTGACAATGAATTAATTTCATCAACCGATTATTTTCGCAACAATTCATTTATATAATTTCCATAAAACTAAAAAATAGCTTAAAAAGATTCGATAACCCGCTTGCTTTATAAACCACAAAGCACCGCTTAGGTATAAATATATAAGTTTTCTTTTCAATAAAGCATGTTTTTCTTTTTTTTATTTGCTTCTCACAATAAAATTAATATATTTGCACACAGACAACAAATCATTGCATAAAAACACATAATTTTATTTAATCTTAAAAACTGTTACTTATGAAAAAAGAGTTAATTTTCTTGTTGGTTTGTTTGTGTTTTCGGGCAACCTTAGCAATTGCCCAAGATAGACAAGTGACAGGCACTGTAACCGCAGAAGAAGACGGACTCCCGGTTATCGGAGCGTCTGTGCAGGTAAAAGGAACAAAAACAGGTATTATCACTGATGCCGACGGCAATTTCAAGTTGACGAATGTGCCGGTTTCAGCCAAAACACTTGTAATCTCGTTTGTCGGAATGAAAACGCAAGAGGTAGCCATTACCGGCAAGGCTTTAAAGATTGTACTGAAAAGTGACAGCGAGCTACTTGATGAAGTAGTAGTAACAGGTATGCAGAAAATGGACAAGCGACTATTCACAGGTGCTGCCACCAAGCTGAACAGCGAGAATGTGAAATTGGACGGTATGGCCGACATCAGTCGCTCACTTGAAGGACGTGCAGCCGGTGTTTCAGTACAAAATGTGTCCGGAACTTTCGGTACCGCACCGAAAATCCGCGTACGTGGTGCTACCTCCATTTACGGTAGTTCCAAACCCTTATGGGTGGTAGACGGTGTCATTATGGACGACGTAGTCGATGTCAGTGCCGACGAACTCTCTTCCGGTGACCCGAATACGCTGATTTCTTCGGCCATTGCCGGCTTAAACTCGGATGACATCGAAAGTTTCCAGATTTTGAAAGACGGCTCTGCCACTTCTATATATGGAGCACGTGCCATGGCAGGCGTAATTGTAGTTACGACCAAGAAAGGTAAAAGCGGACAAAGCCGCATTAGCTACACCGGTGAATATACGATGAGACTAAAGCCCAGTTACCGGCAGTTCAACATTATGAATTCACAAGACCAAATGTCCGTTTATCAAGAATTGCAGCAGAAAGGATACCTGAATTATGCTACGGTATCCAACTCTGCCGACAGCGGTATCTATGGGAAGATGTATGAACTTATCAGCACTTACGACCCCATAACAGGACAGTTCGGATTAGCCAATACCGATGAAGCCAGAGCGGCTTATCTACGTGCAGCCGAATATCGCAATACCGATTGGTTCGACTTGCTCTTTTCCAATTCCGTGCAACACAACCATTCCATCAGCATCTCTTCCGGTACAGACAAGGCACAATATTATGCCTCGCTCAGTGCCATGGTGGATCCCGGATGGACCAAGGCAAGCAAAGTGGAACGTTATACAGCCAACCTGAATTCCAATTATAATATTTCAAAGAAAATCACAGCATCTCTTATCAGTAGCGCCAGTTATCGTAAGCAAAAGGCCCCTGGAACCCTGAGCAGCGACATAGATGCCGTAAGCGGCGAGGTGAAACGCGACTTTGACATCAACCCCTATTCGTATGCAATGAACACCTCCCGAGCATTGGATGCCAATACATTTTACACCCGCAATTACGCTCCGTTCAACATCTTCCACGAGTTGGATAATAATTACATGGATTATGACATTTTCGACTTGCGCGTACAAGGCGAATTGAAGTACAAGCCCATCAGCCAGTTGGAAGTCGGCATCCTGGGAGCGGTGAAATACTCTGCCACGTCACAGGAGCACTACATCTTAGACTCTTCCAACCAAGCACTTGCTTACCGTGAAATGGGTACTTCTACCATCCGCGACAGGAATCCGTTACTTTACACCGACCCTGACAACATCTATGCATTGCCCATCAGCATTCTGCCCGACGGAGGTATCTACGAACGCACCAACAACAGCATGATTGGCAAAGACTTCAGGGCCACACTAAGCTACAATGACGTATTCAATGAAGACCATATCTTCAACTTCTACTCCGGCATGGAAACCAATCTGATTGACCGTCATTCCAATTGGTTCCGTGGTTGGGGCATGCAATACAGCATGGGAGAAATTCCCAATTATGCCTACCAAGCATTCAAGAAAGGAGCAGAAGATAATGCCAACTATTATACGCTAACCAACAAGCATGAACGCAGCGTAGCCTTCTTCGGCAACGTCACCTACTCTTATCTGGGAAAATATACACTGAACGGAACCGTGAGATATGAGGGCACCAACAAGTTAGGAAAAAGCCGATCGGCACGCTGGTTGCCCACATGGAATATATCCGGAGCCTGGAATATCCACGAAGAAGAGTGGTTCAAGCCGGTAATGCCAACACTCAGCCATGCCGCGCTGAAGCTCTCTTACTCATTGACCGCCGACCGTGGTCCTTCCAACGTGACAAATTCCAACGTAGTGATTTCCAGTGCCAATCCTTGGCGTCCGTTCACCAGTGTCAAGGAGAGCGAACTTTATATTTCACAATTGGCCAACAACGACCTTACTTACGAGAAAAAACATGAGTTCAACTTAGGACTCAGCTTGGGATTTCTTGACAACCGCATCAACTTGGAAGGAGACTGGTATAAGCGTAACAACTTTGACCTGATAGGACTTGCCACCACACAAGGAATCGGTGGAGAGGTACAGAAATTCGGAAATATCGCTTCCATGAAGTCAAGCGGTATTGAGTTGACTTTATCTACTACCAACATCAAGACAAAGGATTTCACTTGGAGCACCAATATCATTTATTCTCATGTACATAACGAAGTAACCGAATTGGAAACCAACAAGCGTGTAATTGACTTGGTATCGGGAACGGGGTTTGCCATGGAAGGATATCCGGTACGTAGTATCTTCTCCATCCCGTTCCGCGGACTGAACGAGCAAGGCTTGCCCACATTCCTCGACCAAGACGGAAACGTCACCACCACAGGCATTTACTTTCAGACAAGCACTCCGGACAAGCTTTCTTTCCTTGAATACTCCGGTTGTGCCGACCCGACGGATGTGGGCAGTTTCGGTAACTTCTTCAAGTGGAAAGGAGTCTCGCTAAATGTATTCATTACCTATTCTTTTGGAAATGTTGTTCGTCTGGACCCGGTATTCAAGAACACCTATACCGACCTTACTTCCACACCGAAAGAGTTCAAGAATCGTTGGACGATTCCTGGTGACGAAAAGTACACCACAGTACCTGTCATTGCCAGCAAACGACAAAACAAAAACGATTCGAACCTGAGTTATGCTTACAATGCCTATAACTACTCAACCGAACGAATCGCGAAAGGCGACTTCATCCGCATGAAAGAAATCTCCGTAGCATACGATTTCCCGAAAAGCGTAGTCAATGCATTGAGGATTAGCAATTTGTCATTAAAGCTTCAAGCCGCCAATCTTTTCTTGATTTATGCCGATAAAAAACTCAACGGCCAAGATCCGGAATTCTTCAATACCGGCGGTGTGGCAACTCCCTTACCACGTCAGTTTACGCTTACACTTAAATTAGGAATCTGATAAAAAGTAGGAATTATGAAAAAATACAATAGATACATCACAATTTTGGCTTGTAGCATCACCTTGGTTACTTTGGGTGCCTGCGATGATTTCCTCAGCACAATGCCGGACAATCGGGCCCAGATTGATACGGAAGACAAGATTACGAGCCTGCTCGTATCTGCCTATCCGAAAAACGGATACTACTTGCTTTCGGAATTTATGTCCGACAACGTAGATGACATGGGAGAAGCCAATCCCAACACTACACGTTTCATCGAGCAGGTATATTCTTGGCAAGACGTGACCGAAAGCGACAACGAATCGCCCGAACGTTTCTGGCAATCCTCTTACGAAGCAATATCCGCAGCCAACCATGCGTTACAAGCTATTGAAGAAATGGGTGGAGCCACTACTGAAAAACTTAAACAAGCCAAAGCGGAAGCGTTGATATGCCGTGCTTACAACCATTTCATGCTGGTAAATACGTTCTCGCTCCACTACAACAGCGCTACCGCCGACAAAGACCTCGGAATCACCTATATGACCAAACCGGAGACGACGGTACTTGTGAATTATGAACGCAACTCGGTGGCAGAAGTATACAAGATGGTGGAACAAGATTTGGAAGAGGCATTGCCCTATGTGGGAGACTCTTACATGTCTGTTCCCAAATACCATTTCAATCCTACAGCCGCCTACGCTTTTGCGTGCCGATTCTACCTCTACTATGAAAAATGGGAAAAGGCGATAGAATATGCCGACAAAGTGTTGGGAAGCTCACCGAAAAGCATGTTGCGCGACTATGCTTACATGGGAACCATGACTCAGCAAATACAAGCCGTGGCGCAACATTACATTGACGCTACATTGAATTGCAATCTACTGCTGACCACCGGCTACTCCAGAATGGGAATCGTCATGGGCAACTATTCCACTTGGAAACGTTTCGCCCACAGTCCTTATTTGGCATCGACCGAAGATGCCGGAGCGCCCAACATCTGGGGAAGTTCGGCAAAATATTATTCGGGACTGAAATCCTACAATGCCACCAACTCCTCGTATGTGATTTTCTGGAGACTTCCCTACCTTTTCGAATACACGGATGCCGTGGCAGGAGTGGGCTACACCCGCTGTGTATTCCCCACCCTGACAACGGATGAATGCTTATTGAACAGAGCAGAAGCCAAGGTGATGCTGAAACGGTATAACGAAGCTGCGGAAGACTTAGATTTGTGGATGCACAACATTATGGATACGAATGTAAAGGTGACTCCCGAATTAGTGACATCATTTTACAATAGCATTGAGTATGCCGAACCGCTGGAGTCCACACAGAAAAAGCACTTGCATCCGGCTTTCAGCATCGATGCCGAAGGAAGCACACAAGAGTGTATGTTGCAATGCGTGCTGGGATTCAAACGCATCGAGACGCTACAACTTGGTTTGCGCTGGTTTGACGTAAAGCGATATGGCATAGAGATTTGCCGTCGTATGATGAATGCCGCCGGAAAACCGGAGAAGCAGACAGACATACTGACTGTGGATGACCCGCGTCGTGCCATGCAGATTCCACAAAAGGTACGCGATGCAGGTTATGAGCCTAATCCGAGAAACTAGAACCTGAGTAAATGAATATTCAAAACAGACAGAAACCATGAAAAAACATTATACATTATACGCATTGTTGATATGCATGCTTGCAGGGGCTTTCACTTCTTGCTCGGAAGACGACTTAAATCCTGCAAGTGTCATTACTACAGGCGAGAAGGTGGAAAACGACTTCGACCGCTGGCTCGTGGCAAACTATGTGAATCCTTACAATATAGCTTTCAAATACCGCTATGAAGAGATGGAGTCCGACCTCAACTACTACACCGTACCGGCAGAGTATGAGCAAGCCGTGCAACTGGCGCATATCGTAAAGTACATCTGTGTAGAAGCATACGACGAAGTGGCCGGAATCAACTTTACGCGCGCATACTTCCCGAAGGAGTTTTTCTTAATCGGTGAGTGGGAGTACAAAAACAACGGAACCTTTATCCTTGGTACGGCCGAAGGAGGAAAAAAAGTCCTGTTGGCCGGAGTCAACTATTTGAACCAATATAAAAACAGCATTGCCTCGCTGAACCATTATTATCTGAAAACCATTCACCATGAGTTTACGCATATCATGAACCAGACCAAGGAGATGCCTACAGCCTACCAGTTCATTACCGGCAATAGCTACGTGGCAGACAAATGGAGCGAATCTCCTTATAATGCGGGATATCTGAAACGTGGATTCATCAGCTCTTACGCGCAGATGGAGCATGGCGAAGACTTTGCGGAGATGCTTTCCTTATACGTTTGTTATCCGGCATCGCAGTGGCAAGCGTGGATGGACGAGGCAGGAGAGGAAGGCGCTTCTCTGATAAACTCCAAACTGACTCTGGTGAAGCAATACATGGCCGACAGCTGGAATATAGATTTGGACAGATTGCGCAGCAGCATACAACGGCGCTCAGCAGATTTGGAAGCCGGGAGAATTGATTTGAACGATTTAACCCTTAAATAATGGAGGCAAGAAGCATGAAAACAAATAAATTATATGTGGCACTATGGGGAATGCTGCTTTGCGCACTGACATTCCAGTCTTGCTTGAAAGATGACGAAGAAGTGTTCGACAAGAATCCGTCCGAACGCTTGCAGCAATATATTTCAGAAGCAAAAAAGGTGCTGACGAGTGCCGAAAACGGTTGGCTGCTAGAGATGTATCCGCATCCGAGCCAAAGCTATGGCGGATATGCATTCGTTGTACGCTTTGACGAGGAGAAAGTGTATGCCAGCACAGAATTGGTCGATGACAGCAGTCTGGAAGTAGAAAGCCTCTACAAAATGACGGACGATGACGGGCCGGTGCTAAGTTTCGACACTTACAATCTGTTACTGCATTATCTTTCCACTCCCAATTCCAATGCCTATCAGGCTTTTCAAGGGGAATTTGAGTTTGTAATCTTGAAAATCACCCCCGACTTGGTGACTTTGCGAGGAAAGAAGACCAACAATGTCATGTATATGCGCAAAATGACGGAAAAATCGCAATCCTACCTCGACAAAATGAGACGACTTATCGAAAGCATGATTCTGAGCGGATTCAGTGGAACTGTGGGAGGGACACAAGTTGCCGGTACCATCGATGTCGATTCCCGGCAGATTTCTTTCGCACCGGCAGACAGCGATCCGGTAAAGGCGGCTTACGTAATAACCGACCAAGGGTTGCGTTTGTATCATCCTACAGAAGTGGCGGGAGTGACTTTCGAGGAGTTTATCATAAATCCGGAAACGAACTCGCTGACCGACAATAGCGGAACCGGCGTAGTATTCAACGCTGTCTTCCCAAAAGGATGGCGTGGCTATGCAGATTATGCCGGGAATTATACGCTCTCATTCAACGGCAAAGAACAAGTCAACGTTACTTTGACTCCTGCCGAAGACGGTGCTTCTTACATAATGAGCGGATTGAATGACAAATTTACAGTGACCTTAAACTACCAACGTTCATCAGGAACTTTGACGTGGCAATCGCAAAAGATTGGCAATAACGGCAAAAATGAAATATGGCTATGCGCCTGGGATGCAGGTCCCGGCCAGTTGACATGGAATACGGCAATAGGCATGCGCACCGAATGGAACGAGAATGAACAATCTCCCGTGTACACTTGGAAAGATTATGGAACATGGGCCGGATACACAGTGAATTCGTACATCATGTGGCAATTGTCCGGAGGCAGCAGCGCAGGAGCATTCACCAACTCTTCATGGTACATTGCAGGTACTAAATCCTGCCGCATGCCACACGTAACAACAATGACTAAAATCAACTGATTATGAAAAGACACATATATTATTTATTGGCAGCCCTCGTAGTAGCAGGCTTCACGGCCTGCTCCGAAGATAAAGATTGGGGAATGGAAGGCCAAAGCTTGATACAGGTTATAAAGTCGGACGTATTGTTCCAGGCTGCCGCCGGAACCGGTACAGTGGTATTCAATGCCTCCGAAGCAGTCACCGTCGAGACCGATTGCAATTGGTGCACAGCCACCATAAACGGAAACACCGTGAATGTATCCGTAACCGAAAACGGCAACCTGGAAGGACGTACCGCGCAACTGATATTGCGTTGCGGCCCAGATTCCGTACATGTGATGGTACAACAAAACGGACTGGTCTTTCAGTTGAGTGCGGGCAGCGAAATCGCAACCAACTCTGACGAGGCACATTCGCTGACCTATGAGATGTCGGCCAACGTACCCCTGACTTTTGAACCGAACGAAGACTGGTTCAACGTAACTTCCGACGGAGAACATCTGAAAATAAACTTTAAAGAAAATACAACCGGACATGCCCGCATAGGAATTCTCAAATATTCATCAGAGACTTTCTCCGGCTCACTGAAAGTGACACAGTATGACTTTGACAAGGATATTGCAGGCCCTTGCTACCTGACATTCCGCACACAGGACGGGAAATTCCAGGCTATGAATGCCGTCCTTTCCGAAACCGAACTGGCACTTCCGGATTATGGCTGGACAATACCGGTTACGTTTGAACCGGAAAAGACAAGATTCGTGATGTACAACGCAAGCAAGATGGGTGAATTCGAAGGAAACGATGTATACAACATTGTAGAAGGAAGCGGCTATTACACATGGTCGACAACGGTATACATGCTGTTCCCCCTTGATTATGACGCAGAATCAGGTATTACGTTCTTCGACATGCAGGATACAGGAACGTGGAGCCGTCCGATTGATTTCATGTCTTTCCGCGTTTTCAGCGGAGCTCCGTCAAGCGCCACATCGGTCGGTTCTTTGCTCAAGCTCTATAATCCAAGCATCTGGCGTGAAACTCCACAATGACAGAAATAATGACAGGCAGTATCCGGCCATTGATTGAAATGTCCGGAACTGGCCATGTGTGTACCATAATAAGAACAATTCTCTCTTGACTTTTAACCGGAGGTACACAAACAGTGTTTAACTTTGTTACATCAGGAGGCTGTTTCTGCAAAGATTCAGCCTCTCCTGTTTATTTTATGAATATCCCCGTTCGCATCTTTCTTCTGCAATCTGTAGAGGGGGGGGGAGAGAAGGGCTCATTGCATTCATCCGTAACCACATGATAGACAGCGACTTTTCACTGCAAAGCAAGTGCATGCTTTTTGCAGTGCTACTGCAAGCCTTTTGCAGCGTCGCTGCACACCTATTTGCAGTGATACTGCAACTGCTTTGCAGCGCGACTGCAACGGGTTTGCAGTGACGCTGCAAAAGGTGTGCAGTGACTTTGCAGCCGGTCACCAAGCCACCGCATACTCGTATCGGTCGAACTTAGGCTTGGTGCTTATGCCTACTGCCTTGAATACCCGGGCTATCCGTTGCTGTTCTTCGGGAGAGATAGGGCGTTCGCCCTTGCGGCAATGATAGTAATAGCGTTCGCAAGAGAAGCATCCCATCACGCGATGGCGCACGGTGGAAAGCAGCTTGGCGGGCACTTCGTCGAAAATACGCGTCATGCCGCGGGCGTAGTGCAGCTGCTCGTTGGAGCGGTAACGGGCACAAGTGGAGGAACCGGACAAACTGCCCACGTAGAAAGGATTCACCGCACGAACGGACTGTGGTTGGGGATCTTCACTCTCGGATAACAGCTGTGCCGCTATCGCCCGCAGGCAGGAAGAGGCTTTGGGGCACTTTCCGTTACCCGCAAAGCAGTATTCGTACCCATCGGGCACATCTTGCAATAATATCATCTTATTAATGATTAGTGATTAATGGTAGTGATTAACGGGCGAAGTGCACGCAGGTATTTGCCGATGACCTCTGCCGACTCGCTTGTTTCTTTCTCGAATTCGGCGCGCAGTGCCGGGTATCCGTCAAGCAGTCGCATCATCTGTCTCCGCCCCACGAACTCGGACTTTCCGGTTTCCGGATTCAGTTCGTAATAGACGCGGGCATGCACCAGTCCCGAAGCATTGATGGCATCGCCCACTTCACCCCCCAATCGGGTGGCATCATCGGGAGCCATGGTGCTGGCGGCCGCTTGCCCCACGGGCTGTGCACAGAAGTAAACCTTTCCGCCGAGCCACATGGCAGGCGCATACCACTGCCCAAAGCGATAGCGCTTATAGCGCATCTTACGGCAATTGACATAAAGCGAGGTATCTGCCCGTACTGCATAACAACGGGACTTCAGGTAGCGGCAAAGACCGGGATTGCCGTCTGCCGTAATACGATAATCGGCACCGCCCATGAGGCAAATCTGGTTCTTTGTACGCTTCTCGATCTTCAGTGCGGTGACCGTATCGCCACGGTTCTCCGCCAACTCCTTCAGATTGGAATACATAACCTGTTGCGCCGCCGCCGGCAAAACCGCCAGCAACATCAGAACGCCTGACAACCAACTCTTCTTCATATCCCAACCTCCTCTTTTCTGAAACTTTGTTTTAGCGAGCGAAAGGTACATTTTTTATCGGAAGTAGACAAAAAATCGTGAAAAAAAACAATTAGAATGTATATCTTTGCCTTGAACTTAACATGTATGGAGTAAATGAATACGATAGACAAAATCAGCGCCGCCTACCGCAACACGGCCGAAGAGGCCAGACAAGAACTGAATAAAGTGCAACAGAAGATTTACCGCATCGGCACCCTGCGCCTGCTGCTGTTCGTGGCGGGAGCAGCAGGAATCATCTACTTCCGGAGCGAGAGCTGGGGCATACTGGCAGGCATCGCCCTCGTCACTCTGTTGCCGTTCCTGTCTTTAATGAAATACCACAACCGGCTGTTCCATCGCAAGGACTATCTGGAGAAGAAGATGGAAATCAACGAGCAGGAACTCGCCGCGCTGGATTACGACACGTCTTCCTTCGATGACGGCGAAGCATACGTCGACCCCGCCCATCTCTACACCTATGACTTGGATGTTTTCGGCCCGCATTCCCTTTTCCAGTACATCAACCGCACCTGCACGCAGCCCGGGAAACACCGCCTCGCCCTCTGGTTGGGGAAACATCTCGAGAGAAAGGAAGAAATCATCCGACGCCAGGAAGCCGTCGGCGAACTGGCTCCGGAACTGAAATTCCGCCAGCGCTTCCGCATCCTCGGCCTGCTGTACAAAGGAAAAGCCGCCGATGAAACGGAACTGTGCCACTGGGCGGAAAGTCCGTGCATCTTCCGGAGCCGGAAACTGCTGCGCCTCCTGCCGGTACTGGTGGCGGGAACCAACCTCATTTGCCTCGCACTTGCCATGACAGGAATGCTGCCCGCAAGTATCTGCGGCATCATCTGGACCTGCTTCGTCATCGCCGGCTTCGGCTTCACCGGCAAAGTCACCAAGATGCAGGCCATCTATGGCAAAAAACTGCAAATCCTCTCCGCCTACGCCGCCCTGCTCCACCTCATGGAAAAACAGCCTGCGCAAGCCGCCCTGCTCAAAGAGATAAAACAACAGATTGGCGGAGAAAAACGGAAAGCCTCCCACTCCATCAGCAGGCTGAACAAGCTCATGGATGAACTCGACCAACGCAACAATGTCTTCATGTACGTCATTCTGAACGGCCTCTTCTTCTGGGAACTGCGTCAAATCATGCGCATTGAAGCCTGGAAAGAGCAGTATGCCGCTGAACTGCCCGGGTGGCTCGATGCCATCGGACAAATGGATGCGCTCAACTCGCTGGCAACATTTGCCTATAATCATCCGGACTATATTTATCCCTCCATCCAGCAAACAGAAGCCAATGCAGGAGTAGAAGGCGATGTAGAGACCCAGGCCGGCACAAAAGTCAATGCAAAAGCCGACTCTGCCACATGCCAAAGCAACCCTCTTCCCTCCCCCTTCCGTCTACGCGCCGAAGCCCTGGGACACCCGCTGATGAACCGCGACCGCTGTGTACGCAATGACATCGATATGGCGAAACGGCCGTTCTTCATCATCATCACCGGCGCCAACATGGCAGGAAAAAGCACCTATCTGCGCACCGTAGGCATCAACTACCTCCTCGGCTGCATCGGCGCTCCCGTCTGTGCCCGCCAAATGGAAATATGCCCGGCCCGGCTCGTCACCAGCCTGCGCACCTCGGATTCGCTGAACGACAACGAGTCCTACTTCTTTGCCGAACTCAAACGTCTGAAACTCATCATAGACAAGCTGCAGGCCGGCGAGGAGCTTTTCATTATCCTCGACGAAATTCTGAAAGGCACCAACTCCATGGACAAGCAGAAAGGCTCCTTTGCCCTTATCAAGCAGTTCATGACTTTGCAGGCCAATGGTATCATTGCCACCCACGACCTGCTGCTGGGAACGCTCATCGACCTCTTCCCCGATGACATCCGCAACTATCGCTTCGAAGCAGACATTACAGACAATGAACTGACCTTCTCCTACCGCTTGCGCCCGGGCGTCGCCCAAAACATGAACGCCTGCTTCTTGATGAAAAAAATGGGGATTGCCGTTGCCGACTAATCCCCGCTGCAGTTGAAGTCAAGTCCAACTCTTTGACTGATTATGCAGTTTTACACTTCTCCAGGAAAGTAGACACCGCAACCGCATCGCTACCCGTAAAGTAGCGTACGGAAGTTACCGGAGTATACGCGTAAGGCACAAACTGATACAACTGTACAGCCGCAAATTTATTGTCCTGCGAAATCATGACATCCATGCGCACATTTCCGCTGCCGCTACTTCGTATTTCAGTCTCGCCATTCAGCTGTTCATTCTCAATCATATCCGTGAGTCTGCCCAAATATTTCAAATCAAAGAAAACACTGCGTTCCTTGGTCACACTGCCCGTCGGCAAATAAACCACTTCCTTCGATTTCCAGAACAGACGGAACACGCCAAGCAAGACGAATGCCGTAGCCAGCACCATCAAAGCCATACTGAGGGTGGAAGATCTGTCACTCATCTTAAAAATAGATGCAAAGATAAAAATACCGACCAGCAGCATAGCTACTGAAAAGACAAGTCCTGAAACACTGGTACGCTTTACAATATCGGGATGTGAAGACGCAAAAAGAGTTGCGTCAATAGTTTGAGTTGCCATAATTATAATATGCTTTAATGAATTTATCAGAAATGAAAATACAGTATCCCCCTGCAAAAACACATAGTCTGACCATACACAAGGGAAAAAGAGAGATTCGATAAAACACTAAATGAGAATACGCCTCAGTGTGAAAATGTAATATTCGCACACCGGCTGGCAACGATAATAGACAGCAGTTTCATAAAGCCTCTCACGACATCGGGACAAAGCAAGCTCTCTTCGAGCCAATCCGCCCACCCTATCTTTTAAGGAAAAGATATATTCTGCAGGAGAAAAACGCTTTATACGAGAATATGCCAGCAAACGTACCTGCCCACCGATACCCGCCAGCTCTGCATCCGGTAAATAAGGCAATGGAGGCACCGAAACACAAGAATCCGTCTCTTCATGTACCAGAATCACCTTCGCATCTACAACATTCCCTCTATTTGCTGCCTCGCCAGCAAATACATCGTCCGCTATTTGCCATACAGCCAATGCAAACACCATGAATCCTATGAGTCTTAAAAATCCGGTCATATCCATATGCAAATTAAAACAGTTCTTTCTCCGATTTTGTTCAATGCAGCACGCTCTTAAATGCTGTCATCCTTCAAATCAAGTTTCACCATAAACGACTCGCATACAGTCCATTATCATCTAAGGTGAAGGATATGAGGCTTGTAGGCAGAAGTATAACCGGCAAAACCGTCACACTGTAGATATCCGTTGCAATTGTGCCTGTCTGTGAGATTCTTTATAACTTTTCCGAATCTGGAGCCCTCCTCATAGAAGAAGGCTGCAAGTTTCTCCGTAACGGCACGTATCATCCAGACATATTCACGGTCTGTAGCATGCTTTTCAGAATTGATTACATTGGTGGTCGTCTCATCAGCCTGACAGTAGTCACTTTTCAGCATTTCCTTTACCAAAGCATTATACAGAGGCCGCAACACTTCCATCGAACGATTGAACCAGCCGGTAATGGTCGCTTCCTTCAGCCCGGCCATACCCAAATGTGCCAACTCTTTGATCCGGCAGTAGAACGGCATGTGGTATTCATATTTCTGCAAGAGAATTTCAGCCGGAAGGCTTGCTCCGGGAACATCCTTGTATAATAGGCAACAAAGGCATGGGAGCAATAAGCCCCTGCGCATATCCGTGCATCCGGAACACAGATGATAACGCATTGTATCATTCGGACGGAACATGGCTTACACTCTTATTTAGCAGTTCCATTAAAATATGGTCACCTCCACGACCGAAATGAACTCGGAATCCATTAGAAAAAAACAACACGACACCGGTTACATCTACATTCTCAGAAGTTGAATAACTTTCAGTAACTTCCGGTTCCTTTATAGACATAGGTGCTTTGGGCAAATTCTCATCCTTGGATGTAAATTTATTGCGCCAGTAGTTATAAGTTGAATAAGGAACTCCAAGCTCTGCTAAAATAAACTTTAACGGTTTCCCACCAGATAATACTTCGGATTGAATCTCTAAAAACTCTTGTTTTGTCATTACTGGGGATGTGTAAAAACACCAAAAATATGAAAAATCACCCCTGTCACAGATATCTGCAGCAAGGATGATCTTGTTAAAAAGAGGGTTTTGACACACCCTCCTTAAAATCATCAAATAAAGAGAGCACCTTGACTCTTGATTTGAATTGATTGCCGAGTCCTGCTTGGTCATAAGTAAATCAAATTCAAATCAAAAAATCAATATACCCTTGTATTTAACTAAGAGCCTGTTCAAATTTTGCTTAGAAAATTCTTTATTCAGCTTCTTTTGAGTTTATTTTCGTCCTGTTTTCCTGTTTCTATTCGGCACATAGCCCGTTATGTTCCTCACAAAAACTGAAAAATATCCTCGAAAACAAATCGCAAAACAGTGTCGGGCAAAATTTAAGCAGGCTCTAAATACTAATTGTTTAATAATTATGGTTAGATTTTTATCGCACCACTACTATTTTGTCATAAATAAAAAGGTTATAGTTGTTGCAATATTAGGCTGCAAAATTGCATCACACCTATAACCTTCAAAATATGTACTTCGGTTGATGCGTACGTTGATGCTTACCAAAATGCGTTATGCCCCCGGAAAACAACTTCTGACTATCACTAAAAAAAGCCGCCCCAAACAAATTGGGACGGCTTCCATATATTAAAAAGAATAGTTGAATTATTCAGCTTTAGCTTCCTCAGTAGCAGGAACCTCGGCAACCGGTGCAGCAGTTTCGGCAGCAGGAGCAGCTTCAGCAGCGGCAGACTTCTTTGAACGGCGAGTACGGGTAGCTTTCTTGGCAACCTTTTCCTTAGCCATGTTTTCGTTATAGTCAACGAGTTCAATGAAGCACATTTCAGCATTGTCGCCCAAACGGTTACCAGTCTTGATAATACGAGTGTAACCACCCGGACGATCAGCAATCTTCACAGAGATTTCTTTAAACAGTTCAGTTACAGCATACTTGTCTTGCAAATTGCTAAATACAACACGACGAGAATTAGTCGTATCATCTTTAGCCTTTGTAATCAAAGGCTCAACAAACTTCTTCAAAGCCTTAGCCTTTGCAACGGTCGTAGTGATTCTTTTGTGCTTAATCAAAGAACACGCCATATTAGCCAACATAGCGTTTCTATGAGAGGCAGTACGACCCAAATGGTTGAATTTCTTATTATGTCTCATCTTTTATTCTTTATCTAATTTATATTTAGAAATATCAGTTCCAAACGACAGATTCAGACTTTCCAGCAAATCATCAAGCTCGGTAAGCGATTTCTTTCCGAAGTTTCTGAACTTCAGCAAATCCGTCTTGTTGAATTGCACCAAGTCACCGAGAGTCTCTACATCCGCAGCCTTCAAACAGTTGAGGGCACGTACAGAGAGATCCATATCAACAAGCTTGGTCTTCAGCAACTGACGCATGTGCAATACTTCTTCATCAAATTCTTCGTTACCGTCAACATCATTTGTTTCCAGCGTAATCTTCTCGTCAGAAAAGAGCATGAAGTGATAAATCAGAATTTTCGCAGCTTCTTTCAGAGCTTCCTTCGGATGGATGGAACCGTCGGTAGTAATCTCAAGTACCAGTTTCTCGTAGTCGGTCTTCTGCTCTACACGGAAGTTCTCTACCTGATACTTCACATTACGTATCGGAGTATAAATAGAATCGATAGGAATTACGTTCACATCAGTGCAATATTCGCGGTTTTCATCAGCAGGAACATAACCACGACCTTTGTTAATCGTAATATCTATCTGCATAGTCGACTTTGAATCTAAATGACAAATAACTAATTCAGGATTTAACACTTCAAATCCAGTCAAATACTTACCTATGTCACCTGCTTTAAATTCACTTGAATTCTCGACTGTAATACTTACTTTCTCACTCTCGAATTCTTCAACTACTTGCTTGAATCTCACCTGTTTCAGATTCAAGATAATGTTAGTAACATCCTCTTTTGCTCCCGGAACACTGGAAAATTCATGCTCAACACCGTCTATCTTGATAGTAGTGATAGCAAAACCTTCCAATGAAGAAAGCAGGATGCGGCGCAGTGCATTACCCACGGTAATACCGAAACCGGGTTCCAACGGACGAAATTCGAATTTTCCGAATCTAGAGTCCGCTTCCAACATTAATACTTTATCAGGTTTTTGAAATGCTAATATCGCCATGAAATTAATTATTATTTAGAATACAATTCTACAATCAAATGCTCTTTAATGTTTTCAGGAATGTCTGCTCTCTCAGGTACATGCAGCAATTTGCCAACCTTAGAGTTATCATCCCATTCCAACCAAGGATATTTGCTATGGTTAAAGCCAGCCAATGAGTTAGCGATAACTTCCAATGATTTGGATCTTTCACGAACACCAATCACCTGACCCGGTTTTACTGCATAAGAAGGAATATTCACAACTTCACCATCTACAGTAATGTGCTTGTGGCTCACCAACTGACGAGCAGCTGCACGAGTAGAAGCAATACCCAAACGGAAAACAATGTTGTCCAAACGACCCTCTAACAATTGAAGAAGCACCTCACCGGTAATACCTTTAGCAGTAGCTGCCTTTTCGAACAAATTGCGGAATTGTTTTTCCAAAACGCCATAAGTATATTTGGCTTTCTGTTTCTCACGAAGTTGAACACCGTATTCAGAAGTCTTTCTCTTTCTGGAATTACCGTGCTGTCCGGGAGGATAGTTCTTCTTTGACAATACTTTATCTGCTCCAAAGATACCTTCACCGAATTTACGGGCTATTCTTGATTTTGGTCCAGTATATCTAGCCATTTCTTTTAAATATTTAATTGTTTATTCATGAACTCAATTTGTTGCAGCCGCGATTGCAGAGAGAAAGTTTACAATCCAATAACAAAATCAAGTCTCACTTCTATTAAAGGTAAATTTTAAACTCTACGTCTTTTCGGAGGACGACAACCGTTATGCGGAAGCGGAGTCACATCAATGATTTCAGTAACTTCAATACCTGCACCATGGATAGTTCTGATAGCAGACTCACGTCCGTTACCCGGACCCTTCACATATGCTTTTACCTTTCTCAAGCCAAGATCGTATGCTATCTTAGCACAATCTTGAGCAGCCATCTGTGCTGCGTAGGGAGTGTTCTTCTTTGAACCTCTAAAACCCATCTTTCCGGCAGAAGACCAAGAAATAATCTGACCTTCGCTATTTGCCAGAGAAACAATAATGTTGTTAAAAGATGAATGAACATGCAACTGTCCATTAGCATCAACCTTCACATTTCTCTTTTTTGCTGCAACTGTTTTTTTTGCCATATCAACAATTATTATTTAGTAGCTTTTTTCTTATTAGCAACGGTTTTCTTTCTACCCTTGCGAGTACGGGCATTGTTCTTCGTGCTCTGACCTCTTACAGGAAGACCAATACGATGACGAACGCCACGATAACAACCGATATCCATTAAACGCTTAATGTTCAATTGAACTTCAGAACGAAGATCACCTTCAACCTTATACTCTGCACCAATGATCTCACGAATCTTGGCAGCCTGATCATCCGTCCAGTCTTTTACTTTCAGGTCTCTGTCAACACCTGCTTTATCCAAAATTTTTGCTGAACTACTACGACCTATACCATATACATAGGTCAACGCAACTTCACCTCTCTTGTTTTGAGGCAAATCGACACCAACTATTCTTATAGCCATATACTAAATTATTTTTTTTGCAAAAATAATAATATTATCCTTGACGTTGTTTATACTTAGGATTTTTCTTGTTAATAACATACAAACGGCCATTACGTCTAACAATCTTACACTCTGGCGTACGTTTCTTTAAGGATGCTCTTACTTTCATATCTTAATTTTATTTATATCTAAATACAATTCTTCCTTTCGATAAATCGTAAGGAGACATTTCGACTCTAACCTTATCCCCTGGCAGAATTTTGATGTAATGCATCCGCATCTTACCGGAAATATGTGCAGTAATCTCATGTCCGTTTTCTAATTCAACACGAAACATTGCATTAGACAATGCTTCAACTATAACTCCATCTTGTTCTATTGCAGATTGCTTTGCCATATTAATTTTTTAAATTGCTTTATCTCCTAATACTTCTTCAATGAACTCGAATGACGACAATATATCAGCTTCACCAGCTCCGACTGCTATCGTATGTTCAAAATGAGCAGCACATTTGCGATCTTTTGTCCTCACCGTCCAGCCGTCACGCTCCATTACTATTTGTCGGCTACCCAAAGTTATCATCGGCTCAATAGCAATGCACAAACCTTTCTTCAACATTGTTCCATAACCACGTTTTCCGTAATTAGGGACTTGTGGGTCTTCATGCATCTCCTTACCTATCCCATGACCGACAAACTCACGCACTACACCATAAGAATTAGACTCACAGTGCTGTTGTATCGCATATCCGATATCGCCCAACCGCTTGCCTTGAACGGCATTCTGTATTCCTATGTACAATGCCTCTTTAGTAACCTTCAGCAATTTGCGAATCTCATCATCAACTTCACCCACACAAAACGTATAGGCCGAATCACCGCAAAAGCCATTCATGTAAGTACCACAATCAACAGATACAACATCCCCTTCTTTCAGTACCACATCGTCTCCCGGAATTCCATGCACCACCTGATCATTTACAGATGTACAAATAGAAGCTGGAAAAGAATCGCCATATTGATTCGGAAAACCTTTAAAGGTTGGAACCGCACCATTGTCTCTGATGAACTCTTCTGCCACCCTATCCAGCTCTTTTGTTGTCACTCCGGGCTTTATAACCTTAGCTATCTCAGCCAGCGTCTTTCCAACAAGCAAATTACTCTTGCGGAGCAACTCTATTTCATCTTCTGTTTTAAGAAATATCATTCTTCAAAAAAGATTAATATGCAGCTACATTACCACTGCGGCCTTTAATACGCCCGGATTTCAGCAAACCGTCATAATGTCTCATCAACAAATGACTTTCTACTTGCTGGAGAGTATCAAGAACCACACCCACAAGGATTAACAAAGATGTACCGCCAAAGAATTGAGCAAACTCAGCTTTCACACCGAATATACCGGCAAACGCAGGCATAATGGCAACCAAGGCCAAGAAGAAAGAACCAGGCAGAGTAATGCGTGACATAATCACGTCAATATACTCGGCAGTTTGCTTTCCTGGCTTGATACCCGGAATAAAACCATTGTTTCTCTTCATATCTTCAGCCATCTGAGTCGGGTTAATAGTAATTGCAGTGTAGAAATACGTAAACAATATAATCAACACTGCAAAAATCAAATTATACCAAAAGCTTGTATGATCAGTCAATGCACGTACGAAACCGCTTGCATCATTTACATTCGAGAACCCAACAAGAGTGATAGGAATAAACATGATAGCCTGAGCAAAAATGATAGGCATCACGTTAGCAGCATTCACCTTCAAAGGAATATACTGTCTAGCACCGCCATATTGCTTGTTACCCACAATCTTCTTCGCATATTGAACAGGAATCTTTCTAGTTCCCTGCACTAAAAGAATAGCGAATGCAATGACAACCAGCAGAACAACAAGCTCAATCAGGAACATTACCAAACCACCAGTCTTGTCCGTCATACGGGAAATCAATTCCTGGAATAAAGACTGCGGCAGACGGGCGATGATACCAATCATGATAATCAGCGAAATACCATTACCGATACCCTTATCCGTAATTCTCTCACCAAGCCACAAAATAAACATACTTCCAGCCGCTAAAATAATGGTAGAAGTAAACATAAACAGAGTCCAATCTAATGAAGCATTTAAAGAAGGACCAGCCTGCATCTTAAGATTGAGCAAATAAGAAGGAGCCTGAACCAAAAGAATAAGAATCGTCAGATAACGAGTATATTGATTCATCTTTCTTCTACCGCTCTCACCTTCGCGCTGCAATTTCTGGAAATACGGAACCGCAATACCCAGCAACTGAATCACAATGGAGGCAGAGATGTACGGCATGATACCCAATGCAAAAATAGAGGCATTGGAAAATGCTCCTCCGGAAAACATGTTTAACAAGGCTAAAAGACCTTCGCTTGTCTGTTGATGCAATTGTGCCAGCATTGACGGATTGATACCCGGCAAAACGACATACGAACCGAAACGGTAAATTGCCACAAACAATATGGTAATGAGGATCCGTTGTCTCAGATCCTCAATTTTCCATATATTCTTTAATGTTTCAATAGCTTTTCTCATCGAATTAGAGTTTTACTACTTGTCCACCAGCAGCTTCGATGGCAGCAACAGCAGTTTTAGAAAACGCATGTGCTTGTACATCCAACTTAGCAGTCAAAGTTCCGTTACCTAATACTTTTACCAACTGGCTTGCAGAAATGAAACCAGCGGCAATGAAGTCACTGATACCTACAGTCTGCAAGTTCTTTGCTTCAGCCAATTTCTGAACTGTATCCAAGTTGATAGCCTTATACTCTACACGATTGATGTTTTTAAAGCCAAACTTAGGAAGACGACGTTGAAGAGGCATCTGACCACCTTCAAAACCGATTTTCTTAGAATATCCAGATCTTGATTTAGCTCCTTTATGACCTCTAGTAGAAGTACCTCCCAAGCCAGAACCCGGACCACGTCCAATTCTCTTTCTTGTTTTAGTAGATCCCTCTGCAGGTTTTAAATTACTTAAGTTCATATTGTAATTCGTTTTATATTCAACAAATAATTACTTAACAATGGTAACCAAGTGTTTAACCTTATCCACCATTCCAAGAATTGAAGGAGTGCATTCGTGTTCAACCACACGATTCAACTTATGAAGTCCCAGTGCATCGAGAGTTCTCTTCTGATCAGCAGGAGCACCAATTCTACTTTTAACTTGTTTAATCTTTATAGTCGACATATTCTTCCTCCTTATCCTCTAAATACTTTTTCCATACTAACTCCTCTGTTCTGGGCAACCATACGGGCATCACGCATTTCGCTCAATGCCAAGATAGTAGCCTTTACCAAGTTGTGCGGGTTGGAAGAGCCTTTTGACTTAGCCAAAACGTCTGTCACACCGACACTTTCCAATACAGCGCGCATTGCACCACCGGCAACGACACCGGTACCATGAGAAGCCGGTTTAATAAATACCTCAGCACCACCAAACTTAGCGGACTGTTCGTGAGGAACTGTACCCTTCAATACAGGCACTCTTGTCAAGTTCTTCTTTGCTGATTCAACACCTTTGGCAATAGCAGCAGTTACTTCACCAGCTTTACCAAGGCCCCATCCGATGATACCTTCTTCGTTTCCTACTACCACAATAGCAGAGAAACTAAAAGTTCTACCACCTTTGGTTACTTTGGTTACACGATTAATAGCAACCAATCTGTCTTTCAGCTCTATATCGTTTGTAATCTTAACTCTATTATTAAGTCCTGCCATAATGATTAAAATTTAAGTCCACCGTTACGGGCAGCATCAGCCACCTCTTTTACTCTCCCATGATACAAGTAACCATTACGGTCGAAAACAACAGTAGTAATACCTGCTTCTTGAGCCTTTTTCGCAATCAGTTCACCCACTTTAGCAGCTTGTTCCTTCTTAGGCATTTTTTCAGTCATACCCAAAGAAGAAGCGGCAGCCAGCGTCTTACCGGACAAATCGTCGATAATCTGAACATAGATTTGCTTATTACTTCTAAATACACTCATACGCGGGCATTCAGTAGTACCTGAAATTTTGTTGCGTACTCTATATTTGATCTTTATACGTCTTTCTATTTTTGTTGTCATAATAATATCAATTTAAATGATTATTTAGCACCGGCTGATTTACCAGACTTTCTACGAATTTCTTCGCCAACAAACTTAATACCCTTACCCTTATACGGTTCAGGCTTACGGAAAGAACGTATTTTAGAGCAAACTTGACCAAGTAACTGCTTGTCGCAAGATTCCAATATAATCAAAGGATTCTTGTTTCTTTCAGACTTAGTCTCAACTTTAACTTCAGGAGGCAACTGTATAAAGATACTGTGAGTATAGCCTAAAGCCAGTTCAATGATATTTCCCTGGTTAGAGGCACGGTAACCTACACCGACAAGTTCCAATTCTTTCTTATATCCTTCTGATACACCAACAACCATATTGTGTACCAATGAACGGTATAATCCATGGAATGCATGCTTTTGCTTGGGATTATCCAGCATTGCATTTTCATTCTCAGCCAAAACAACATGACCGTCTTCGATGGTAACATTGATAGCAGGATTTACATATTGGCTCATTTCGCCTTTGGGTCCCTTAACGGTAACCACGTCATCTTTCAGAGTAACTGTTACTCCAGCGGGAATACTAATGGGTAATTTTCCTATTCTTGACATTGCTAATTCCTCCTATTAATATACATAACACAAAACTTCACCACCAATTTTCAGTTCAGCGGCTTCTTTGTTGGTCATTACACCCTTGGAAGTAGATATTATAGCAATACCCAAACCATTAATAACGCGCGGCATGTCTTTATAACCGGTATATTGACGCAAACCCGGAGAAGAGATTCTCTCCAGCTTCTTGATAGCGTTAACCTTGTTTACCGAATCATACTTCAAGGCAACCTTGATTGTACCTTGAGGACCATCTTCTACAAACTTATAATTAAGAATGTAGCCCTTTTCAAAAAGAATCTTAGTGATTTCTTTTTTCAAATTTGAAGCCGGAACTTCCACAACTCTGTGCTTCGCTTGAATAGCGTTCCGCAACCTCGTCAAATAATCTGCTATTGGATCAGTCATATAAAAAATAAATTAAATTAATCAGGCCTACCCTGACAATATTTAAAAAAACAAATTACCAGCTTGCTTTCTTTACACCGGGAATAAGACCGTTGGAAGCCATCTCACGGAATTGGATTCTTGAGATACCAAACTGACGGATATATCCTTTAGGACGACCAGTCAGCTTGCAACGGTTGTGCATACGAATCGGATTAGAATTCTTAGGCAAGTCCTGCAATTTCTGTGCAGCTTCAAAAGCTTCAGCAGGATCACCAGTTCTAACGATTTGCTTCAACGCAGCTCTTTTCTCGGCATATCTGGCTACTAATTTAGCACGCTTTACTTCACGTGCCTTCATTGATTCCTTTGCCATATTATCAATCTTTTTTAGCGTTTTTAAACGGTAAACCGAATTCTTTCAACAAGGCATACCCTTCTTCATCTGTTTGCGCAGAGGTTACAAAGGTAATATTCATTCCGAGAATTCTGGTAATACTATCAATATTAATTTCAGGGAAAATGATTTGTTCCTGAATACCAAGGGTATAATTACCTTTACCATCAAACTTACTTTCAATACCCTTGAAGTCGCGAATACGAGGCAGAGCTACACGAACCAGCTTTTCAAGGAATTCGTACATTCTCTCACGACGCAGAGTTACCATAACACCAATCGGCATTTTCTTACGTAACTTAAAGTTCGCAATATCCTTACGAGAAATGGTTGCCACGGCTTTCTGACCAGTAATAGCAGTCATTTCATTAATTGCCACTTCAATAATCTTCTTGTCGGCAACAGCCATACCCAGACCTTGATTGATAACAATCTTCTTAAGTACGGGTATCTGCATTGAAGAAGAATACTGGAACTGTGATTTCAATGCAGGCGCAATACGCTCTGCATATTCTTTCTTAAGGCTAGCAGTATTACTCATTACTTAATCTCCTCTCCTGATTTTTTAGAATAACGCACTAAAGTGCCATCAGCACTTACTTTTCTTCCAACACGCGTTGCTTTGCCAGTCTTTGGATCAACGGGGTTCAAGTTTGACAAGTGGACAGAAGCCTCCTGCTTCACGATGCCACCTTGCGGATTTTTAGCATTCGGTTTTGTACTCTTAGACACCATGTTGATACCTTCAACAATTGCACGGTTTTTATCAACAAGAACCTTCAATACACGACCAGTCTTACCCTTGTCTTCACCGGAGTTTACATAAACTGTATCGCCTTTTTTAATATGTAATTTACTCATTACTCAAATCTTTTACAATATTAAAGTACTTCAGGAGCGAGTGACACAACTTTCATGTTAGTAGCACGAAGTTCACGAGCTACCGGACCGAAAATACGACTACCTCTAATTTCACCTGCATTGTTCAACAACACGCAAGCATTATCATCAAAACGTATGTAAGAGCCATCAGCACGACGGATTTCTTTCTTAGTACGTACGATCAAAGCTTTAGACACTGCACCTTTTTTAATATCACTTGAAGGGATAACGCTCTTTACAGAAACGACAATCACGTCCCCTACTGAAGCATAGCGGCGACCTGTACCACCCAAAACGCGGATACAGAGAGCCTCTTTTGCCCCACTATTATCACATACTGTAAGTCTGGATTCTACTTGTATCATAATTACTTAGCTCTTTCAATTATTTCTACCAATCTCCATCTCTTAGTCTTGCTCAAAGGACGAGTTTCCATGATGTGTACAGTATCGCCGACATTGCACTCATTCTTTTCATCATGAGCATGGTACTTCTTCGTCTTGCTAACGAACTTACCATATATGGGGTGTTTCTCCTTAAACTTAGCTGCTACCGTAATGGTCTTATCCATCTTGTTGCTCAGCACAACCCCAGTTCTTTCTTTTCTTAAATTTCTTGCTTCCATCAAGCTCATCATTTATTGTTAAGTTCTCTTTGGCGTAATTCTGTTTTCATACGCGCAATAGTCCTGCGTAATTGTTTGATTTGAGCAGGATTATCCAAAGGAGAAATAGAATGATTTAAAACCATTTGGTTGTAATTAGCTACTTCTGCTTCTACTCTTTCTACCAAGTCGTTGGTAGGCATCTCTTTAATTTCTGCTATTTTCATACTCCTTACGCATTTTGATTTTGAATATCATAATCACGTCTAACCACAAACTTGGTTGTGATAGGAAGCTTCTGTGCAGCCAAGCGCAAAGCCTCTTTAGCGATTTCATAAGATACTCCCTCGGCTTCGATAATAATTCTACCCGGTGTAACAGGGGCTACGAATCCCTCCGGTGCACCCTTACCTTTACCCATACGTACATCAGCAGGCTTTCTGGTAATAGGTTTATCGGGGAAAATACGAATCCAAATCTGTCCTTGACGTTGCATATATCTTGTCACTGCAATACGCGCAGCTTCAATCTGACGGCCTGTAATCCATTTCGTTTCCAAGGCCTTAATACCAAAAGATCCGAAAGCCAACTGGTTTCCTCTTTGGGCATTACCCTTTTGACGGCCTTTTTGTTGTCTTCTGAATTTTGTTTTTTTCGGTTGTAACATAATTCCTAAAAATCAAATTCGTTAGCGATTATTTTTCTTTCTTTTGAAGTTCTTTCCGCCATTGTTTCCGCTATTGCTTCCACGACCACTTTCCTTGCTTTGCGTAAAGTTCGGAGCCAACTCCCTCTTACCATAAACTTCACCTCTACAAATCCAAACTTTAATACCGAGAAGACCAACCTTTGTCAATGCTTCTGCATGACAGTAGTCAATATCTGCTCTGAAAGTGTGCAACGGAGTTCTTCCTTCCTTATACATTTCAGAACGGGCCATTTCTGCACCATTCAAACGTCCTGAAATCTGAATCTTGATACCTTCCGCACCCATACGCATGGTATTGGCAATGGCCATCTTGATAGCACGACGGTAGGCAATTTTACCTTCAACCTGACGGGCAATGTTGTTAGCCACGATAACAGCATCCAACTCAGGTCTTTTAACTTCGAAGATATTAATCTGCACATCCTTATCCGTAACCTTCTTCAACTCCTCCTTCAACTTGTCAACTTCTTGGCCACCTTTGCCGATAATGATACCCGGACGTGCAGTACAAACGGTAATAGTCACGAGTTTCAGTGTACGTTCAATTACAATTCTTGACACACTAGCCTTTGCCAGACGAGCGTTCAAATATTTACGAATCTTGCTATCTTCCAGCAGAGAGTCGCCGTAATTCTTTCCACCATACCAATTGGAATCCCATCCTCTGATAATTCCTAAACGGTTGCTTATTGGATTAACTTTTTGTCCCATTTACCTTAATTTTGATCTTCGTTATTACTTTTAGAACCAACGAACAACGTTACGTGGTTTGAACGTTTACGAATTCTGTAACCTCTACCCTGCGGAGCCGGTCTCATTCTTTTGAGCGTAGCACCACCATCAACAAAAATCTTGGTTACGAACAGCTCGCCACTTTCAGCTTTACGTTCGTTTTTCTGCTCCCAGTTAGCAATTGCAGAGCGCAGCAACTTTTCCACTCTTGCGGCAGCCTCTTTTGAAGAGAACTTCAGGACGCCGAGTGCTCTGTTCACTTCCATCCCGCGAATCATGTCAGCCACGAGACGCATTTTACGGGGGGAAGTAGGAACATTTTGCAATTTCGCAAAATACATGGTCTTAAGGGCTTCTTTTCTTTTTTCAGCCGATATTTTTTTTCTTGCTCCCATTATATTATTACTTTATTATTTCAGATAAATCCTGTTCTATTTTTTCTTGTTACCAGCGTGTCCTCTGAAAGTACGAGTTGGAGCAAATTCACCCAACTTGTGTCCTACCATATTTTCGGTAACATAAACAGGAATAAATTTATTTCCGTTGTGAACTGCAACAGTATGGCCTACGAAATCAGGCGAAATCATTGAAGCTCTGGCCCAGGTCTTAACTACCACTTTCTTGCCCGATTCATTCATGGCAAGCACTTTCTTCTCAAGCTTAACGTTAATATACGGACCTTTTTTTAATGAACGACTCATAATTTACTCAATTAATCAGATTACTTCTTTCTTCTCTCAATAATATACTTAGACGATTGTTTCTTCGGAGCTCTTGTCTTAAGACCCTTAGCGTACAATCCCTTACGAGATCTCGGGTGTCCTCCTGAAGCACGTCCTTCACCACCACCCATCGGGTGATCAACCGGGTTCATAACAACACCACGGTTACGCGGACGACGTCCTAACCAACGAGAACGTCCAGCCTTACCTGAACTTTCCAATCCATGATCTGAGTTACCTACACTACCGATAGTAGCCTTACATGTGCTGAGAATCTGACGAACCTCGCCTGAAGGCAACTTGATAACGCAGTATTTACCTTCTCTAGAAGTCAACTGAGCAAAGTTACCAGCCGAGCGAACCAAGGCAGCGCCTTGTCCCGGGCGTAATTCGATATTATGAATTACAGTACCGACCGGAATATTCTGAAGCGGAAGTGCGTTTCCGATTTCCGGAGTAGCAGTTTCACCTGACATCAAAGTTGTACCAACTTGCAATCCATTGGGAGCAATAATATATCTTTTTTCTCCATCTGCATAAAACAACAGAGCGATACGAGCCGAACGGTTCGGATCGTATTCAATTGTTTTAACCACTGCAGGCACACCGTCTTTATTTCTCTTGAAATCTACGATACGAATAATCTTCTTACTACCGCCACCAATGTAACGCATGGTCATCTTACCTTCGTTATTACGACCACCTGAAGATTTCTTACCAAATACAAGAGACTTTTCTGGTACCCGTGCAGTAATCTCTTCGTAAGTACCAATAATTTTATGTCTTTGCCCCGGTGTTGTGGGCTTAAATTTACGTACTGCCATTTTTATTAAATATTGCTATAAAAATCAATAGTATCTCCTTCTTTCAACGTAACGATAGCCTTCTTGAACGCATTCGTACGTCCGTTGATGATACCGGCACGAGTATAGCGGCTCTTGTTCTTGCCAGCATACTTCATTGTATTCACATCAACTACTGTAACGTTGTAAAGGGCTTCAACTTCCTTCTTAATTTCCAGTTTATTAGCTTCAGGACGCACGATAAAGCCGAAACGATTGTTCGTCTTATCAGTAATTGCAGTCATCTTCTCTGTCACTAACGGTTTAATAATAATTCCCATTATTTAAGCCTCCTTTTTACATTAAGATATTGTCGATAGCAAAAAGTGCACTTTCAGCAAACACAACAACCCCAGCGTCCAATACTCTGTAAGTATTTAACCCTGAGACAGTCTGCACATTAGCGCCCTTCACATTACGAGCCGACAAATATACGTTTTTATTTGCTTCTGGTAAAATCATAAGCAGCTTTTTGTCAGATACTTTAAGATTTTTTGTCATTGCAACGAAATCTTTAGTCTTCGGAGCTTCAAAAGAGAAGTCTTCTACTACTACAACCGCGTTGTTCTGAGCCTTGTATGACAAAGCCGACTTACGAGCCAGAGCCTTTACTTTTTTATTTAATTTGAAGTAGTAATCTCTCGGTTTCGGACCGAATACGCGTCCACCACCAACCAGTACCGGTGAGTTCATGTCACCACGACGTGCACCACCACCACCTTTCTGGCGACCGATTTTACGAGTAGAACCACTGATTTCGCTTCTTTCCTTTGATTTGTGTGTACCCTGACGCTGGTTAGCCATAAACTGTTTAACATCCAAGTAGATAGCATGGTCGTTGGGCTCAATTCCGAAGATAGACTCGTTTAACGTAATCTTTCTCCCAGTGTCTTCACCTTTAATGTTATATACGTTAACTTCCATTATTTCTCAATTATTACGATTGAACCTTTGCAACCAGGAACAGAACCCTTAATCAAAAGAAGATTATGCTCCGCGATTACCTTTAATACCTGCAGGTTTTGAACAGTCACTCTGTCGCCACCAAGCTGTCCACCCATGCGCATTCCCTTGAATACCTTTGCGGGATAAGAACAAGCACCGATAGAACCCGGCTTGCGAGCACGGTTATGCTGACCGTGAGTAGTCTGACCTACACCACCGAAACCATGACGTTTTACTACACCTTGGAAACCTTTACCCTTAGAAGTACCTACAACATCAACAAAAGTTGCGCCATTGAACAATTCTACGGTAACAGTGTCACCCAGATTCAATTCTGTTTCAAATTCCTTGAACTCAGCCAAGTGTTTCTTGGGAGTTACTCCAGCTTTCTTAAAGTGCCCCATCAAAGGCTTTGTAGTGTGCTTCTCCTTCTTATCCTGGAAGCCCAACTGAACAGCTTCATAACCGTCCTTTTCTACAGTTTTCACTTGAGTAACAACACAAGGACCTGCTTCGATAACAGTGCATGGTACATTCTTACCCTCGGCACTGAAAACGGATGTCATTCCGATTTTTTTTCCTAATAATCCTGGCATTTCACTTATTTTTTTAATACTTACACTTTGATTTCTACTTCCACACCACTCGGCAACTCCAACTTCATCAGAGCATCTACTGTCTTAGCTGTTGAACTATAGATGTCAATCAGTCTCTTGTAAGAAGAGAGTTCGAATTGTTCACGCGACTTCTTGTTAACGAAAGTCGAACGATTCACGGTAAAGATACGCTTGTGCGTAGGGAGAGGAATCGGACCGCTAACGATGGCGCCCGTTGTCTTTACCGTTCTTACAATCTTCTCAGCTGACTTGTCAACCAAGTTGTGGTCGTAAGATTTCAGTTTGATTCTAATTTTTTGACTCATTACTGTCTTTAGTTATTAAATAGTTATATATAAGATGAAGTTCCGCAGGCTAAGAGTCATTCGCTAACCTACGGGACTTCAAGTTTTTTTAGATTAAGTCAGCACGACCTTTCACTTCCTCCAATACAGCCTTGGCAATAGAGTTGGAAACTTGGGCATGGTGAGAGTATACCATTGAAGAGGTTGCACGGCCAGAACTAATGGTACGCAAAGCTGTTACGTAACCGAACATTTCTGCCAACGGAACCATTGCCTTTACAATACGTGCACCAGAACGGCTGGATTCCATACCTTCTACCTGACCACGACGCTTGTTCAAGTCACCGATAACGTCACCCATGTTTTCTTCCGGAGTAACAACTTCCAGCTTCATAATAGGCTCCATCAATACCGGACCTGCCTTAGCACAAGCATTCTTGTATGCTTGAATAGCACAGATTTCGAAAGACAACTGATCAGAGTCAACCGGATGGAAAGAACCATCAATCAAAGTTACCTTCAGTGAATCTAACGGATAACCTGCCAACACACCATTCTTCATGGCAGTAGTGAAGCCCTTCTGCACAGACGGGATAAATTCCTTAGGAATATTACCACCCTTCACTTCGTCAACGAATTGCAATCCACCTTCCTTGAAGTCTTCATCAACCGGACCGATGTTCACGATAATATCTGCGAACTTACCACGACCACCAGACTGCTTCTTGTAAACTTCACGCAAGTTAACTGTCTTAGTAATGGCTTCCTTGTAGTTAACCTGAGGCTTACCTTGGTTACATTCAACCTTGAACTCACGCTTAAGACGATCGATAATAATATCCAAGTGAAGTTCACCCATACCAGAGATAACTGTCTGCCCAGTCTGTTCGTCAGTCTTAACTGTGAACGTCGGGTCTTCTTCAGCCAGCTTAGCCAAACCATTTGACAGTTTATCCATATCCTTCTGGGTCTTAGGCTCAACTGCGATACCAATTACCGGTTCCGGGAAGTCCATAGACTCCAATACAATCGGTGCAGTTTCGTCACACAATGTATCACCAGTATGTATATCCTTGAAACCTACGCCAGCACCAATATCACCAGCACTAATAACTTCTACCGGGTTCTGCTTGTTTGAGTGCATCTGGAACAAACGAGATACACGCTCTTTCTTACCAGAACGAGAGTTATAGATATAAGAACCAGCCTCAATCCTACCCGAATAAACGCGGAAGAAAGTCAAACGACCCACATACGGGTCAGTTGCAATTTTAAATGCCAAAGCAGAAGTCTTTTCATCTTCGCTCGGTTTACGATCTTCTTCAGCGCCAGTTTCGGGATTTGAACCCACAACGTTTTCTGTATCCAACGGGGAAGGCAAGAATGCACAAACGTAGTCGAGCAACGTCTGTACACCTTTATTCTTGAATGAAGAACCGCAAAGCATCGGAACTACAGCCATTTGCACTGTTGCGTTACGGAGAGCTCTCAAAACCTCTTCTTCCGTAATGGTAGAAGGATCATCGAAATATTTCTCCATCAAAGCATCGTCAAACTCAGCCACTTTTTCGAGCATCTTATCTCTCCATTCGTTAGCTTCGTCTGCCAAGTTTGCAGGGATTTCCTCTACAGTATAATCAGCACCCATTGTTTCATCATGCCAATAGATAGCTTTCATTTTGATAAGGTCCACCAGACCTTTGAAAGACTCCTCAGCACCGATAGGAATAACGATAGGACACGGATTAGCACCCAAAACGTCCTTCATTTGGCGAACTACTTCAAAGAAGTCAGCACCCGAACGGTCCATTTTATTAACGTAAGCAATACGCGGTACGCTATATTTGTCAGCCTGACGCCAAACTGTTTCAGATTGCGGTTCAACGCCACCGACTGCACAATAAGCAGCAACGGCACCATCAAGAATACGCAAAGAACGTTCTACCTCAGCGGTAAAGTCAACGTGTCCCGGAGTGTCAATCAAGTTAATTTTATAAGTATCACCTGCATATTTCCAACGAGTAGTGGTAGCCGCAGAAGTGATAGTAATACCACGTTCCTGCTCTTGTTCCATCCAGTCCATTGTAGCGGCACCGTCATGCACCTCACCGATTTTGTGGGTCAAACCCGTGTAAAACAAAATACGTTCAGAGGTTGTTGTCTTTCCGGCATCAATGTGAGCCATGATACCGATATTGCGTGTCAAATGTAAATCACTCTTTGCCATTTTCTAATTCTCTTACTTTAAGTTTTTAATCTTCTAATTAGTAGTCTCTTATAGTATTTAGAATCTGAAATGAGCAAATGCACGGTTAGCTTCTGCCATTCTATGCATATCTTCTTTACGTTTGTAAGCACCGCCCTGTTCATTGAAAGCATCCATGATTTCGGCAGCCAGTTTATCAGCCATTGATTTACCACCACGCTTACGTGCAAAGATTATCAAGTTCTTCATGGAAATTGATTCCTTACGATCAGCACGAATTTCTGTAGGAACCTGGAAAGTAGCACCACCCACACGGCGAGACTTAACTTCCACTTGAGGAGTCACATTATCCAGAGCTTTTTTCCAGATTTCAAGAGCGGACTTCTCTTCATTCTGCATTTTATTCTTCACTGTTTCCAAAGCAGCATAGAAGATTTCATAAGAAGTATTCTTCTTTCCATCATACATCAGATGATTCACAAACTTGGAAACTTTTACATCATTGAACACGGGATCCGGCAGGATAACGCGTTTTTTGGGTTTTGCTTTTCTCATTTTCTGAAAGAATAATGTTTTTCGTTCTTGGTTGTTTACTTCTGTCTTCTTCAACTCTCCCTCCGGAGGATTTACTCAACCGCCAGCATTTCCAACAAACTAAAACGTAAGTTATTACTTTTAATTTTTCTGTTTTAGGACATCAGGCTACCTGATTATTTCTTCTTAGCAGGAGCTTGACCCGGCTTCGGACGTTTTGCGCCATATTTGGAACGTCTTTGCGTACGTCCTGCAACACCTGCAGTATCCAAAGTACCACGTACGATGTGATAACGCACACCCGGAAGGTCTTTCACACGACCACCACGTACCAGCACAATAGAGTGTTCCTGCAAGTTGTGACCTTCTCCCGGAATATAAGAGTTCACCTCTTTACCATTGGTCAAACGCACACGAGCTACTTTACGCATAGCTGAATTCGGTTTCTTCGGAGTGGTTGTATACACTCTCACGCAAACGCCACGTCTTTGAGGACAAGAATCCAATGCGGGAGACTTTGATTTCTCCACCAGCACTTCGCGTCCTTTTCTTACTAATTGCTGAATTGTAGGCATTTTAATTGTTTTTAGTTATATATTATTGTTTATATTAATTCAAAACTATACACTTTTGGGCTGCAAAGATACTAATAAGTTTTGAATAATCAATGCACTACAAGTTTTTTTTATTCTACGCTTCACCCTTGATGTTGGGAAGTGGCGGGAATGTTTGTTCATCCGGCATGCGAATCAATCCGAATGAGCGTTCATATTTTCCGATATTTTCTTCGAGTGCACGCAACAACCGCTTGGCATGTTCGGGTGCCAAAACAATGCGCGATTGTACGCCAGCCTTTGGCATACCCGGCATCACGCGGATAAAGTCGAGAATAAATTCCGAACTGGAATGGGTTATAATAGCTAGATTGGCATACGTACCTTGCGCCACTTCTTCTTTCAATTCTATCTGAAGCTGTCCATTATTATTTTCTTGAGTCTCCATATTGCACAATTGTTTTAAAAATGTTCTTAAAAGATAGACCAAAAATACTCTTTTTTTTTGAATGATATACATTTAAATAGAAAAAGTACATAATAAGCCGTCCTCAAAAAGAAGACACAAGTAAATAAGCACATCTATAAAAGACATTACCAGCCATTTTACAACGATAGCAATAAAGGTTTAGAGCCTGTTTAAATTTTCCTCAATAATAATCTTATACTGGCTAATTTGACCATTTCCTCTGCCGAGTCGAATGTTAGTTCATAGTTTCGGCAGAGCCTTCTATTGTAATCCATCCATGAGAATGTTCTTTCCACAATCCATCT
>NZ_JAMZEE010000036.1:0-42349 GCF_024704895.1 Bacteroides muris (ex Fokt et al. 2023)
ATAACAAAGCCTGGGCTTGGGAAAGTCCGGGCTTTGCGCATAAAAAAAGGTTGTGCCAGCATTTTGACACAACCTCATTTTCAGGCATGAGTCACTCACTTCAGCCACGTAGCCCGTTTCCACAGATATTCCATTGGGCCATGCCCGTAGCGATGTAACCACCACCGGCAGAAGGCCAATTGCAGCACGAAAATCAAGGCACCCACCAGCACACTGGCTGTAATGCCCAGTTTATCGTGCAGACCGAATCCCCAGTTATAGAACAACATAGAACCTATAACACTCTGCATGATGTAATTGGTCAGGCTCATACGGCCGTAAGGGATAAGATAGTTCAGGCATTTCTGCAAATCAGTGCGGTAATAAGCATTCAGCACAGCCGATACAAGCAACAGCATAAAAGCGAACTTATACAACGAAGACACCACCAGCAGTAGCGGTATACGCACCGAAGCATTTTCTACAAAATCAGGCAACATGTTGCCTAACCCATAGAGTGGGAAAAAGGCTACCAGAGAACCACACAACACCTTGTTCCAGAATTTCAGATTGTCCTCTCGGAACAACTCCCGGCGGCCTATCAAATAGCCGAAAAGGAAAAGAGCCGCAGTCTGGAATACACGCCCGTTGTCCCACGCCCACGCCAGACTGGCCAATTGTCCTTCCCACAGATTGACACACAAGGTTTCTAGGAAGGTGCCATGGCTCTGTGCCTGAAATGTGGCGGCCCACAGACTACCCGTCGGCAGGGCAGGTGTCATGAAAGTTGAATCAAGGGCGGCACGTACAACATAATAAAGCGGCAACGGCTGAACGAGTAACACGCAAGCCAAGACAAATATCCACTTGTCACGCAGACGGCACACCAGCGGCAAGATGAACCCCACCAGTGAATAGAGCACCAGCACCTCGGCAGTAAAGAACGATGCGTTCAGGTTGCCGATAAAAAACAGCAACACCAACCGCCAACAGAAACGCAGACGGAAATCTCGTCCACGCAACCGCTGGTTGTCGTACTGAATAAAGTAACTGAAGCCGAAAAGTAGGGCAAACACGGCATACGCCTTTCCCCCGAAAAGAAAGAAAAGTCCGTCCCACACAGCACGGTCGGTAAAGGCCAGCCATGCACTCCGTCCCGCCTCGTCAGGGAAAGAGTAGAAATTAAAATGTTCAATCGAATGCAGCAGGATGATACCCATCACCGCCAGTCCACGCAACACATCGGCCACATCGACCCGTGCGTGCTTCTGTATCTGTTGTTCCATCTGTTTATATCCGTTAATTTTCATTCTTCCTGTCTACTTACGTTCATCATAAAGCCTGCCATGCGCTTTGGTTCAGCGCAACGCCTCCACCTCTTCCGGTGTCAACGGAATTTTCTTACCCAAACGGCGTGCCCCCGTTTCAGTAACCAGATAATCTTCCTCATTACGGATGCCACCGAAATCACGGTATTCCTCTACCTTATCATAATTGATAAAATCAGCGAATTTCTTCTCCCCCTTCCAAAGGTCAATCAGTTCGGGAATGAAATAGATGCCCGGCTCAACCGTAAAGACAAAGCCCGGTTCCAGAGGAATGGCAAGGCGCTGACTCTTGCGACCGAACTGTGTACTCTTGGGCTGACCGTCATAGCCGACCCAAAGTTCACCTAAATTTTCCATATCGTGCACGTCCAGTCCCATCATGTGTCCCAGTCCGTGAGGATAGAACAGTGCATGAGCACCTTCGCGTACGGCATCTTCGGCATTGCCCTTCATCAATCCCAGCTCTTTCAGCCCCTCCACCATCACTTGGGCAGAAAGTTCGTATACCTTCATATAAGGAATGCCCGGGCAAAGCGCTTTAACAGCCTCCAGGTGCATGGCGTTCTGAATCTCGTAAACGGCACGCTGCCGGGAAGTAAAAGTCTTGTCGGCAGGCACGGTGGACGACATGTCTCCACAGTAACCCGAAGGAAGTTCGGCACCGGCATCAATCAGGAATAAATCTCCCGGCTTCACTTCGTTTCCATGATAGTGGTTGTGTAAAGTCTGACCGTTAATAGTAGCAATCGTTGCAAAAGACAGCTCACAGTTGTTCATCTCGGCAATTCGGCTCATTTCGGCCACCACTTCATACTCGTACATTCCCGGACGAAGCACCTTCATGGCCGTGATGTGCATATCGGCAGTCACATCGCATGCCTTTTCTATTTCCACTATCTCTTCTGCCGATTTGTAGTTGCGCTGTGCCACCACCGCACGGATAAACGGCACGGAACCTTCCTGACGTGCCGGAGGAACACCCAGCCAGTCCATCAGCTTCAATTTGTGCTCGGCACGATAAGGAGGCAGATAATGAATGGTCTGCCCCATCTGTACAACCTTATGCAAATAGCTGACGATATCGGCAAAAGGACGAGTTTCGGAAATGCCCACAGCAGAAGCCTTTTCGTGAAGGGTGGGCTGGGTACCCATCCATACAATATGGTCAATAGTCAACTCATCACCGAAAATGATTTCCTTATCTTCATCTATGTCGATGATTGCCGACAGTCCGGCAAACGACAAGCCAAAATAGTAGAGAAAAGTGGAATCCTGACGGTAACGGAAAGTATTGTCCTCATAGTTCAACCCTTGTTCATCGTTACCCAAAAACAGTAATACTCCGGAGCCGATTGTTTTTTTCAGCTGGGCTCTGCGCTGCACATACGTTTCTTTAGTAAACATAACGTTCCATATTTTAGTAGTTATGGAACAAAGATAGTGACAAAAAAGCAACCAAGCTCCCGCTTTCTTGTTAAATATCATAAGAGAAGATTTCGCGTTCCCGAACTATTCACTATTTTTGCAGTAGAAATTTTCCCATATTTGTAATTTGTAACTTGTAATTCGTAATCTATAAAGTATGGCACAAGGTTCCCGACAAGTACAGACTCAAGCGCAACAGCAGATACAGACGCTGTCTCCGCAACAGATTCTGGTAGTAAAACTGCTGGAACTCCCCGCTGTGGAACTGGAAGACCGCGTACGTGCCGAACTTCTGGAAAATCCGGCACTGGAAGAGGGCAAAGAAGATACTCCCGGTGATGAATATTCCGACATGCCCGATACGGAAACCGGTTCAGAAGATGGTGAAGACACCAGTTATGACTCTTTAAGCGACTATCTGAACGAAGACGATATCCCCGACTACAAACTGCAGGAAAACAACCGCAGCAAAGGAGAGCAGGCAGAAGAAATTCCTTTCTCCGACACCACCTCTTTTTATGAGACCCTGCGCCAGCAGCTTGGCGAGCAGGATTTGCCCCCGCACCAGCGCGAACTGGCCGAATATCTCATCGGCTCACTGGATGACGATGGTCTGCTGCGCAAATCGCTGGACAGCATCAGCGACGAACTCGCCATCTACGCCGGCATCGACGCTTCTCCCGAAGAACTGGAAGAAGTATTGAAGATTATACAAGACTTCGACCCCGCCGGTCTGGGTGCTCGCACCCTGCAAGAGTGCCTGCTCCTCCAGATTCGACGCAAGGAAGCCCAACGGCCCATGCCTTCGCCTCCACAATACTACATGGAAGAAGATATTCTTACCCAGTGCTACGAAGAGTTTACCCGCAAGCATTGGGACAAGATTATGCAAAAATTAGGTATCAGCGAAGAGACTCTGCAACAAGCCGTTAAGGAAATATGCAGACTGAATCCCCGTCCCGGTGCCTCGCTTGGCGAAACCATCGGAAAGAACATGCAGCAGATTGTTCCCGACTTCCTTGTAGACACCTATGATGACGGTACTATCAACGTGACACTGAACAACCGCAATGTGCCGGAACTGCGCATGAGCCGCGACTTCGCCGAAATGGTGGAAGAACATACCAAGAACCGGGCCAACCAGTCCAAGGAATCCCGCGACGCCATGATGTTCCTTAAACAGAAAATGGATGCCGCACAAGGTTTCATCGATGCCGTGAAGCAACGCCAGAATACGCTGATGACCACCATGCAGGCCATCATAGACCTGCAACGCCCTTTCTTCCTCGAAGGGGACGAATCACTGCTCCGCCCCATGATTCTGAAAGATGTTGCCGAGCGCACCGGATTGGACATCTCGACCATCTCCCGTGTGAGCAACAGCAAATATGTACAGACCAACTACGGCATCTACCCGCTGAAGTTCTTCTTCAACGACGGCTATACAACCGAAGATGGTGAAGAGATGTCCGTACGCGAGATACGTAAGATACTCAAAGAGTGCATTGACAACGAGGACAAGAAAAAGCCTCTGACCGACGACGAACTGACCGAGCTGCTGAAGGAGAAAGGTTATCCCATAGCCCGCCGCACGGTGGCAAAGTATCGCCAACAGATGAATATCCCGGTGGCACGACTGAGAAAGTGAGAAATAATAACCCGTAATTAATCAAGAGTATAAACAAAAACATTCAAAACAGTAAATCGTAAATAAATTAAGTTGTGGAAGAGCATATTATAGAAGATAAGACTTTAATCAGAACAGCGAAAGTGATTTCGGTCGTATTCACACCGTTCTCTATCCCTTTCTTGGCTTTTCTGGCTCTATTCATTTTCTCGTACCTGCGCATCATGCCGTTGCAGTACAAGTTGATAGTGCTGGGTGTGGTGTATTGCTTCACCATCCTTATGCCTACCCTAACCATCTTTATCTTCCGCAAAGTCAACGGTTTCAGTCCGGGAGAACTAGTGGAACGGAAAAAGAGGTATGTTCCCTTTATCTTGACCATCACTTCCTACATATTCTGCCTGCTCATGATGCATCGGCTCAATATCCCATGGTACATGACCGGCATTATTCTCTCTGTTCTAGTAATGATGATTATCTGTGTGATAGTCAACCTGAAATGGAAACTGAGCGAACACATGGCAGGCGCCGGAGCTGTAATCGGCGGGTTGGTGGCTTTCAGTGCCTTGTTCAGCTACAATCCCGTATGGTGGTTATGCCTCTTTATACTGGTGGCAGGCATATTGGGCACCGCTCGCATCATCCTGCAGCACCACACTTTGGGCGAAGTAATGGGAGGCTTTGCCGTAGGACTTATCTGCTCGCTGTTGGTGCTCCATCCGTTGAGCAACATACTGTTCCGAATCTTTCTCTTTTAAAATTTTGATTTATCAATTAAATAAGTATCAACCTTTAAAAACTAATGATCATGAACTTCCCGACTAATGTAAAGTACACCAAAGAACACGAATGGATTCGCCAGGAAGGCGATGTAGCTTATGTAGGTATTACTGATTATGCACAAGACCAATTGGGTGACATCGTGTTTGTCGATATTCCGACAGTAGGTGAAACATTGGCTGCCGATGAAGTGTTCGGCACCATTGAAGTAGTAAAAACCATTTCAGATCTCTTTCTGCCTGTAAATGGAGAAATTCTGGAACAGAACGAAACGCTTGCCGATCAACCGGAATTGGTAAACCAAGACCCGTATGGTGAAGGCTGGCTCATTAAAATCAAACCCGCTGCAGATGCCGATTTCGACAGCCTGCTGGATGCAGAAGCCTACAAAGCTCTGATAAACGAATAACTTATAACCCATAATTTAATTATGTCCCCAATCGTTAGTATCATCATGGGCAGTACTTCCGACCTCCCCGTTATGGAGAAGGCCGCGCAATTGCTCAATGACCTGCATGTACCGTTCGAAATGAACGCCCTCTCTGCTCACCGTACCCCGGAAGCAGTGGAGGAATTTGCCAAGAATGCCCGCCAACGCGGCATTAAAGTGATTATTGCCGCTGCCGGCATGGCTGCCGCCCTGCCCGGTGTCATTGCCGCCAATACCACGCTGCCGGTAATCGGTGTTCCCATAAAGGGGGCTGTACTCGATGGCGTAGATGCCCTTTACTCCATTATCCAAATGCCTCCGGGCATACCGGTAGCTACCGTTGCCATCAATGGTGCCATGAACGCTGCCATCCTTGCCGTACAAATGCTGGCACTGAGCGATTCCTCATTAGCTGAAACATTCGCTGCCTACAAAGAGGGGTTGAAAAGGAAAATAGTCAAGGCAAATGAAGACTTGAAGGATGTGAAGTACGAATATAAGACAAATTGACAATGAGTAATTGACAATGAGGCAATCCAACCAACGGTCAATTATAAATTATCAACTATCAATTAAAGAAATGGATTTATTCAACTATTCCCGACGGGAAACATCAGAAGTAAACATCGGAGCCACCCCCATGGGCGGCTCCAATCCTATCCGCATACAAAGTATGACAAATACCGCTACGCAGGACACAGAAGCCTGCGTGGCACAAGCCAAACGTATCGTCGATGCCGGAGGAGAGTATGTACGCCTCACAGCCCAAGGCGTCAAAGAGGCTGAGAATCTGATGAATATTAACATTAGGCTACGTCAGGACGGTTATATGGTGCCACTCGTGGCCGACATTCACTTCAATCCGAAGGTAGCGGATGTGGCAGCACAATATGTAGAGAAAGTACGTATCAATCCGGGAAACTATGTGGATGCGGCACGTACTTTCAAGCATCTGGAGTATACCGACGAAGAGTACGCTCAGGAGTTGCAGAAGATACACGACCGCTTTGTCCCCTTCCTCAATATCTGCAAGGAGAACCATACTGCCATCCGCATCGGCGTGAACCACGGTTCATTGTCCGACCGCATCATGTCCCGCTATGGCGATACCCCCGAAGGTATGGTGGAATCTTGTATGGAATTTCTGCGTATCTGCGTGCAAGAGCATTTTACGGATGTAGTTATTTCCATCAAAGCATCCAATACAGTGGTCATGGTAAAGACAGTACGCTTGCTGGCAGCCGTCATGGAGCAGGAGGGCATGCAATTCCCGTTGCACCTTGGTGTAACGGAAGCCGGAGACGGAGAAGACGGACGCATCAAGTCGGCTCTGGGCATCGGGGCCTTGTTAGCAGACGGTTTGGGTGACACCATTCGCGTTTCCTTGAGCGAAGCCCCGGAGGCAGAAATTCCCGTAGCCCGCAAACTAGTGGACTATATCGTGCAGCGCCGCGACCATCCTTACATCCCCGGAGCAGATGTACCGGAATTCAATTATCTCTCTCCCACCCTCCGCGAGACTACTGCCGTACACAATATCGGCGGAGGCAATCTACCCGTGGTCATTGCCGCACGCCTGAACGGGGACATGAACTTTAATCCGCAATTCATTCCGGATTATATCTATACGGGACGTTCCATTCCCGAACAACTGCCGAAAGGTGTGCAATGTATTATCGACGCCGACATCTGGATGGAACGACACATCCACGAAGCAGTGCCGGTCAATGCCTGGCCTGTCTTCAAAGGAGACCAGCTACCTTTCCTAAGCAGCTGCAACGCCTCATTGAAGTTCCTCTTCATCACTTATATGGGATTGAATGACGAAGCCATCGCCTGCCTGAAGTATCATCCGGAAGTCGTGCTGATTTCGCAAAGCAACCATTCCAACCGATTGGGCGAACAACGCGCCCTGGTACACCAGATGATGAAGGAAGGCCTGAAAAATCCGGTAGTCTTCTTTGAGCACTATGCAGAGAATGAAGTGGAGAACCTGCAAATTAAAGCAGCAGCCGATATGGGAGCACTTATCTTCGACGGACTGTGCAACGGTATACTTCTTTTCAACCAAGGAGAAACCATAAATGGCAAAATGGTGGATGCCACTGCTTTCGGCATCCTGCAAGCCGGACGTGTACGTACCAGCAAGACCGAATACATCTCTTGCCCCGGCTGCGGACGCACACTCTACGACCTGGAAAGCACCATTGCCCGCATCAAGACAGCTACCGGTCATCTGAAAGGGCTCAAGATAGGCATCATGGGATGCATTGTCAACGGTCCCGGAGAAATGGCAGATGCTGACTATGGCTATGTAGGTGCCGGACGAGGTAAAATCAGCCTTTACAAGAAGAAAGAATGCGTCGAAAAGAACATTCCCGAAGAAGAAGCGGTAGAAAAACTGATAAAACTTATCAGAGACAATGGCGACTATATAGAAAAATAAAAAATATAGTATGGATTATCAGAAAATACTGAAAGACATTCATCAGGAAATACAGCCCTATGCCACCATTGGCAAACAAGCTGATTACATTCCGGCACTTGCCAAAATCAACCCGGATCAGTTCGGGATGTGCATTCGCACAATCCAAGACGAAACCTTTATGCATGGAGAAGCTACCACAGGCTTCTCCATACAAAGTATTTCGAAAGTATTCTCACTTGCCATGTGTCTGAGCCTCGAAGGAGACAATCTATGGAAAAGAGTGGGCAAAGAGCCCTCGGGTACTGCCTTCAACTCGCTGGTGCAGCTAGAGGTAGAAAAAGGTATTCCCCGGAATCCGTTTATCAATGCCGGAGCCATTGTGATGACTGACATCCTGCTGAAGCATCTGAAGCATCCCGAAGAGGAATATCTACGCTTTATCCGTTCCATCAGCGGAAACGACCTGATTGGCTATAACGAACAGGTGGCCCTGTCCGAACGCGAAAACGGCTATCTGAATGCGGCAATAGCCAACCTACTGAAATACCACCGCAACATAAGCAATGACATCGAACGCGTGCTCCGTTTCTATTTCCTGCAATGCGCCATAGAGATGAGCTGCCATGATTTGGCCAAGGCCTTTTTACCTTTCGCCAACCACAAACAAGCCTTTGCATTCGAGAACATCACGCTGACCTCCTCCCAGGTAAAAAGAATAAATGCCATCATGCAGACATGCGGCTTTTATGACGAAGCCGGAGAATTCTCTTATCTGGTGGGACTTCCGGGGAAAAGCGGTGTAGGAGGCGGCATAGCCGCCGTTTATCCGTTGCGCTATTCGGTGGCCGTATGGAGCCCGAGGCTAAACCGAAAAGGGAATTCAGTGATGGGCATCAAGGCATTGGAATTGCTGACTACACAGACGCAGGAGTCTATTTTCTGAAAAATCAGCGTAAATATTTATCAAAGTCCACCTCTCTGAACTTAAAGTTATGATGCTCGGAGGGGTGGTAGGCTTTATTCCAAGTAGAATAGGTTTTCACATCTATCTCCCTTGTCTTCCGGTTAAAAGTTACAATGCGTAAGTAGCCCTCACCTCCCAATCTACTACCTTCCACACCACGCTGATAGTTTGCCAGCATCTGATACACTTTATTTCCCTCTTTCCCTATAGAGACCAGCGTGCCGACTCCGCTTTTCAAGACATGCCCACAAAAAACAGCTATCATATTGCGATGTCTGAGAAGCAATTTCTTCCAAATTCCAGCACCATCGTTCATTGTGCGTCCGAGTTCTTTGCCGATGCCATATCCTTGAGGACGCCACCAGTCTTTCCCGTCATGCAACGTACTGTCACAATACAAATAGGCGTGTGTATTCAATATGACAAGCTTATCCGGATGAATATCCACTATGGAATCGGCCCATTGCAGAGCCTCATCAGAAGGTCCGAATTCCAGATTCAAGACCAGCCAATCGGTATCGCCCGACCTAAGGTTTATGTAATAGTTATCCAATGTCTTTCCATCCGCACTGCCTCCCCAATAGCTCTTCTGCATATAATCGGAAAGAGGAAAATACTTGTTGGCCATTGCAGTGTTATGCACGTCCGAAAACTTACCGGGCTTACTGCCAATATCATGATTTCCCCACACGACAGAATAAGGTATTCCCGCTTGGCTAATACGATGAAAAGCTTTCTGCATATACGCCCATTCCACCGGAGAATTATCTTGTGTCAAATCTCCCACTTGGAATACGGCATCTATTTTCTTACGGTTGGCAACCAACCAGTCCACTTGCGACTCGAAGACCTCCGGACATTGTTCCAGATAAGTCTGCGTATCCGGCAATACCACAAAAGTACTTACCCGACCAGAAGTGGTGCAAGAAGTAAAAAAAGCGCCCCCTAAAAAGAGCGCTCCGATAACAGACAATATTCTCATCATTTTTTCTTCTGATTAAACAGCCAACCCATAAACTCAGAATCATTGAACGCCGGTGTCCAGCTGCCATGATTGACTCCGGGGAATTCGATATACTCAACATCGGCACCAGCAGCCTTCAAGGCCTTGTAAGCCTGACGCGAACCTTCTACCGGAACAATGTTATCGGCATCTCCGTGATAAATACGGAACTTCACGTCTTTGGCGGCAGAAAGCCTTGCCGGATTCACAATACCACAGATGGGAACGGCTGCGGCAAAAACTTCGGGATAACGTATCGCCAAATCAAACGTCCCCATACCGCCCATGGAAAGTCCCATCACATAAATCCGGTCTTTATCCACCTGGGGCATAGCCAAATAGGTATCCAGCAACTCCTTCAATGTGCGGAATATACGCGTAAGCTCCTGTACCTCGGGCATTTCTCCAGGTACAAACGACTTGGGACGACCCACATAAGCCCAATAATCTTCCTTAGGACACTGGGGAGCCAATACAAAAGCCGGATATTCCTCTCTGTTCACCGGATTGAGCCACATCTGCCCACCATGCACCAATTGCTTCTGATTATCATCTCCTCGTTCGCCCGCACCATGCAGAAAAAGCACCAACGGATATTTCTTCCCTGCCTTTTCTGCTTCGGGACGCAGCAAACGGTACTTCAACGAATCTCCCTGCGAAGAGACATACACTTTCTTTTCATACTCTCCATACAACTCCTGCGCATACATACACACAGACATCAACAGCATCAAGGCTGTACAAACTGTATTCTTCATATCCTACAAAATTAATGTTCAATTAAAAAGTCTACTATCTCACTCTTCTTATATCCCACCCAGAAAGCCTGCACTGCCACACTGTCACCGAAACAGTGCAGCCAAGGACCGATGTCTTCACATACCACACAAACAATATTTGGGCTAACAGCATCTCCATCCTCTGTGGTAGAGACAGGGATTCCACCGGCCTTGACCTCCTGCGATACAGTACAAGCAGCCCAAACGGCACTACCATATAAAAAAGAGTGTATTATCTGTTTCATTACTGTTCATTTTATACAATCAGTGCGCCTCTCGAAGAAAGACACGTTGCGAAATACCATTTTCATTGAATGCCTCGATGGCAAAATAATATTTTTGTCCCACCGTGAGGGCACGTAAGTCTAATGAATTATCGCCATATACCATCCACGAACTATACAATTTATCAAGAGCAACACCCCACAATACATTATAGCCTTGCGCACCCTTCACCGCTTTCCAAGAAATGCGGGCATTACGTTCGTCCGCTTCACGCACTACCGTAAAACCTTTTACCGTAGCCGGTTTTTTCCCACGTCCCAAACCGAACACGCGAATATCCCCCATTGCCAGATTCTTGCCCGGCACGTAATGGTGGCGATAACGAATATAGCGTGCTTCTATCGGTTGATCCAGTTCTATGTAATTATGAGGGGCATCACGGAAACTGTTGCGATAGTCCACCAATACCCGCCAACGGGCACCATCCACCGAAGCTTCTACAAGATAGCGTTGCCGGAGGTTTGGCATACGTCCCCAAAATCCGGTTTCCTCATAGTCAAAGAAATTCAGTTGCAAGGCATACACGTCACTCACTTCTTCAAGGTCTATCTCCACCCATTGCTTATCGTCATTTTTTTCGGCCACCCAGAAGGTTTTCAAGTTCTCGTCCGTCACATTTTCCACCGGATAACTTTCTAATTGCGAAGAAGCCTTCACGGGTTTGCCATAAGAAAGCAACATCCAGCCCCGGAAACCACCGCTTGTCGTCTGTCGCGAAACCTGGTCGGGAGAATAATGAGGATAATCGCCAAAGTAAGTGTCGGAGTACATCGCACCGTCTTCGTCAAAAAATGTAGGAAACATACAAAGCCTACGCTCAAACTTATAATTAATGGACAGATGAATCGTACCGAAATGCCAGTAAATTCCTCCGGGACTACAAACCGTACTTCCATGCCCGGCACCGGTAGCAAATCCTCCCGGCTTGTAACAAAACGGATTATGAGCCGCATACTCGAAAGGCCCCAAAGGAGATTTTCCTACATAAACACCGTCACCATACACATTGAACTGAGTGCCCGGAGCGGCATATTGCAAATAATATTTCCCATTGTGTTTCGTCATCCACGCACCCTCGATGAATGGTTTGATGTCACTGGTATGATTTTCGCCAAAACGTTCCCACCCATGAATGTCAGGACGGAGAAAGAGCAGTGAATCCGGCTTTTTCGCTATCGGCAGGAATTTATTCTTCATATCAAGTTCCTTACCACGGATAGGCCAACGGTTGGAAGACCCCCAATACATATAAGCACGTTCATCATCATCAATGAAAAGGGCAGGATCCTGAAGGTCGTGGAGCACCGATGGCACTGCCTTCCAGTCCCCCCGTTTGGGATTATCGGTATACAGTATGCTCATGGCTCCGGATGGATTCCCACAAACATAGAGTACGGAATCTTTATAATTATGGGCAGCAGGAGCATTGCAACCTTCGAAATACCATTTTTCGGGAGTAATAAAGTCCCAATTCAGCAAGTCCTTGGAATGCCAATAACCCCAGGAACGGGTAACGAACATATAATACTCCCCCCGAAACTCCACTACGGCAGGGTCGGCACCCGAACGATAGGACTTGCCCAAATGGGAATTGTGAAAAGGATAAGTATAGTCCAGATTAAGAGGGTTACAGTAGGTAGTAGTACGATATTGTGCATGTAATGAACCGACGAACAACAACATCAACCAAGCGATGCAATACGACTTTTTATCCATAGTTTTATTAAGCTGACAATAAACAAAATACACATAAAACGACAAATAAGGGTGTGTCAAAACGGTTGATGGCACACCCTCATTTTACAACACATTATTTCACTTCTTTAACGACAGAAATTTGAGATACACCGTTTTCATTGAAAGATTCGATAGCAAAATAATATTTCTGGTCGGTAGAAAGACATTTCATCAGATGCCTACACTCGTCACCATACACCATCCAAGAACTGTAAAGCTTGTCCGGTGCAATACCCCAAAGGATGTTGTATCCTTGTGCACCTTTCACCGGTTTCCAAGTCAGCGTGATGTCACGGCGATCTTCGTGACGGCGAGGGTCAAATGTCTTCACTTGAGCAGGCGCCTTACCTTCGCCCAGACCGAAAATACGGATGGCAGAAATGGAAAGGTGCGGTGTGGGAACATGGATGTTTTTGTAACGTACATAACGTACCCGGGCAGGGATTTCCAGTTCCACATAATCGTGCGGAGTGTCTTTGAAACTGTTGCTACGGTTGACAAGACGTATCCAGTTGACGCCATCTACGGAACCTTCGATAGTGTAACGGTGGCGCAAATCGGGATAACGACCATACATATCACTCTTATAATCGTTGTAATTCACCTGAATAGCGTTTACAGTGGCAGGTGCCTGAAGGTCTATCTCCACCCACTGCGTTTCATCGTTGGAAGAAGCCAGCCAATAGGTCTTGCAATTCTCGTCCGTCAATCCGGCAGCAGTATGACCTTCTACAGCCGAAGAACCTCTGGCAGGCTTGTTGTAAGAAAGAAGCATCCAGCCGCGGAACTCCCCTTTCTTTCCCGGCACAGTAGGTGCATAACGGGGATAATCTCCAAAACGGGTGTCACAATACATGATGCCGTCTTCGTCAAAATAAGTAGGGAACATGCAGAGACGGCGTTCCCAGTGCATATTAATGGGCAGAGCCATAGAACCGAAATGCCAATATTGCCTACCTGGTCCGAGCACCGTACTTCCATGACCGGCACCGTTGATATAACCGCCAGGCTTATAGGAAATGGGGTTATGTTTCTGATAGGTATAAAGTCCCATCGGATGGTCGGCCACATATACACCATCGGCATATACATTGAACTGAGTGCCCGGAGCGGCATATTGCATGTAATACCTCCCGTTGTGCTTTGTCAACCACGGTCCTTCGATATAGCCGCCCAGCACGGTATCGGCATGATTTTCTCCAAAACGTTCCCAACCATGTTTCTCTGGGTCGAGATTGAAAAGTTCCAGCTTCTCGCCTTCTTGTATGAAACGATGGTTCTTGTTGAGCTTCATGCCGCGAATGGGCCACTTGTTGGAAGAGCCCCAGAACATGTAAGCACTGCCGTCATCATCAAGAAAAAGGTCAGGGTCTTGCAAGTTGGTGATGATGGCAGGAGTGGCTTTCCAGTTACCCGACTTGGGGTTGTCGGTATAAAGCACACTCATCACACCCGAAGGATCGCCACAGACATAAAGTACTGAATCCTTGTAGTTATGTGCCGCCGGAGCGTTACAACCTTGTGGATACCAGTTTTCCCCCGGATTGATAAAATTCCAGTTTTGCAAATCCGTAGAATGCCAGTAGCCGTGCGTACGGGTAACGAACATATAATATTCTCCACAAAACTCTACTACGGCAGGGTCGGCCCCCGAGCGGTAAGAGATGTCTTTCGAAGAATTGTATATCATATAGGTATAGTCTACATTCAGCGGATTACAATAAGTATCCATGCGCATGTCCTGCGCCAAAAGGGGAGACACCAAGCATAATAATGCCAGCAGCAGATTAGTAATCAGTCTTCTCATTATCTTTTATCTTTATTATCAGGTTATTAATGTTCAACATGTCTTCCGGTAGCTTTTCAGCGGCATAACTCCTGCGGCACATCGTATTCTTTTTGCAAGCGTGCCAGTTCAGCCTTCAGTTCGGTGGTAATCTTCTCCATTCCCTTCTTCCCATAAAGATTGTGCATCTCTTCAGGGTCTGTCTTGAGATCATAAAGTTCCCAATTGTCATCCACGTAGAAGTGCATCAGCTTGTAGCGTTCCATCTTCACACCGTAATGGGCACGCACACTGTGGAAGCCGGGAAACTCATAATAGTGATAGTACAAGGACTTACGCCAGTCGCGCGGCGTCTTGCCTTTTTCCACCAGTTCCTTGAACGAAATGCCCTGCATGTCCTGCGGAATGGAGATGCCGCACATATCAAGGAAAGTAGGAGCAAAGTCGATGTTCTGGGTCAGACCTGTAACTTGCGTACCCGGTTTGATATGTCCCGGCCAGCGCATCACCATCGGCATGCCAAAAGACTCTTCGTACATGAAACGCTTATCAAACCAGCCATGTTCGCCCAAGTAGAAGCCTTGATCGGTGGTATAGACTACAATCGTATTCTTGTCCAACCCCGTACGTTTGAGATAGTCCAGTATCTCGCCCACACTCTCGTCCACACTTGCTACACAAGCCATGTAGTCTTGCAGGTAACGTTGGTATTTCCATTCAGCCACTTCCTTAAATGAACGTGGCTTGGAATAGAACTCATTATTTCGATCGCGGTAAGCATCAAGGAAACGGCGGCGTTCTTCTGGTGTCATTGTTCCCATGAAAGCGTGCGGCCAAGGGTCAAAGAGCAGGCTGTCGCTATCGATACCCGCAACCATCTTCAAATCGTGACCTTCGTACATGTCACGGTATATATTCATCTTCTGCATCTGTGCTGCGTAACGTCCCTCATAGGCATCGTAATAATTATCGGGAAGTGGGAACTTGGCGTGTTCATACAAACGATAATGCCGTTCGGCAGGTACCCAATTGCGGTGAATGGCTTTGTGGTGCATCATCAGGAAGAACGGTTTGTTCTTGTCACGACCGTTGTCCATCCATTCCTCACAATATTGAGTGATGAGGTCGGTCACATATCCTTTATGAATAGTAGTGTCCCCCTCGGTAATGAACTGTGGGTTACAGTATTCGCCTTGGTCATTGAGAATCATCCAATGGTCAAATCCCGTCGGCTTGGAAATAAGATGCCATTTGCCGATGACGGCAGTCTCATAGCCGCCTTGTTGCAACAGTTTAGGCAACGTCTGCTGAGAGCCGTCGAAACCTAGTGCCCAATTCTTCATGAAGCCGTTTTTATGGCTATGCTTGCCAGTAAGTATCGCGGCGCGACTGGGGCCTGAAATAGAATTGCAGCAATAATTATTCCAGAACACAGCTCCTTCCTGCCCGATACGGTCAATATTAGGAGTAGGTGCCACTTTACCTATAGGATGACCATAGATACTCATAGCCTGCTGTGCATGGTCATCACTCATGATAAAAATAATGTTAGGACGTTCACCGTCTTGCCGGCCTTGTTCCTGAGCCTGAACAGCAGGAACCAATGGAAGCATGGTAAGTCCTAAAGATAGTTTATGATTCATCATCTTCAATGATTTATAAGATTTTTCAATTTATCATATCAACGTAAAAATAGATTCATTCCGCTCATCTGCCGACGATGTTCCTACCCAGAGCCGGAATTCTCCCGGTTCCACCAGCATCTTCATATCAGCACCACAAAAGGCAAGGTCTTCTTCAGTCAGCACAAATGTCAGCGACTTCTTCTCGCCAGCCTTGAGATACAGCTTTTGAAAACCCTTCAATTCTTTCACCGGACGAGTCACACTTCCCACAAGGTCGCGAATATAAAGCTGTACCACCTCTTCACCACCGACTTTACCGATATTGGCTACATCCACTGTAACGGTAAGTGTTTCCCCCTTTTTCAGCTCCTCCTTGTCCAACTTCAAGTTATCCACCTCAAAACTAGTATAACTTAAGCCATATCCAAAAGGATAAAGCGGAGAATTGGGACAGTCAATATAAGAAGACTTGTAGTCCATCTTCGGATTGTCCGGAGGAAGCGGTCGTCCGGTGTTCTTGTGGTTATAGTAAAGCGGGAGCTGCCCCACCGAACGTGGAAAACTCATTGTCAGCTTTCCGGCAGGATTATAGTCGCCTGCGATGACATCGGCAATGGCATGACCACCCATCGTGCCCGGATACCAGGCTTCGAGAATAGCATCCATATTCTCGTCCTCCCAAGTAAGTTCCAGCGGACGACCGTTCATCAATACCAATCCGATGGGCTTACCCGTTTTCTTAAGTTCCTTCAGCAAGTCGCGCTGCGAAGCAGGCAGGGTGATGTCCGTGCGGCAAGCAGCCTCGGCACTCCAGTTCTGGTCTTCACCGGCAGCAACCAGAATGACATCTGCCTGACGAGCCACGGACACAGCTTGTGCAAATCCTGCAGTTCCAGGCTTGCGAAGATCGCAGCCTTCGGCATAAAGAAAACGTACGTTCGAGTTTCCGTACTTTTTTTCCAACCCTTCAAAAAGAGTGACACTCCGTTGACGGTCTCCCCGTCCACCCCAACCACCGTTCACACTGTTACGTTCTTTCACCATAGGGCCTATCAAAGCTACAGTCTTACGTTCGGAGGGTTGTATCGGGAAAAAGTTATTCTCATTCTTCAACAATACTACCGACTTACGAGCAGCATCGCGCGCTGCTTCCAAGAACTCGGGTTTCATGATAGTAGCCTTCTCACGCTCCTCATTCAGATAGCGGTAAGGATCGTCCATAATGCCTAAAAGGAATTTCATCTCCAGAATGCGGCGTACGGCATTATCAATGGTTTCTTCGTTCACCTTGCCCTCTTTCACGGCTTGCAGCAGATGTGCATGAAACACACCTCCGGTCATATCCATCTCGATGCCCGCATTGGCAGCCAACTCGGCGGCATGAGCCTCGTTGCGTGCCACGCCATGGGGAACAAGCTCATTGATAGCCGTATAATCCGTCACTACAAAACCGTTGAACCCCCACTCATCACGAAGCACATCCTGATAAAGGAATTCACTGGAAGTGCAAGGCACACCGGAAATCTCATTGAAGGCAGTCATGAAAGTAGCCACACCCGCATCTTTGGCAGCCTTGAAAGGCGGGAAATAAATATCGCGCAAAGAGCGCTCGGACACATCAGTCGTATTATAATCACGACCTGCTTCAGCAGCACCATATGCACAGAAGTGTTTGGCGCAAGCCAGCATCTTGTCCAGCCGCATCAAGTCTTCGGGCTTCTCACCCTGGAAACCGCGTACACGTGCGGCAGAGAGCAATGAACCCAGATAAGGATCCTCACCAGAGCCTTCCATTACCCGTCCCCAACGTGCATCACGTGAAATGTCCACCATGGGGGCAAAAGTCCAGTTAACACCCACTGCCGAAGCTTCGGCAGCGGCAATGGACGCACTTCTTTCTGCCAGTTCGGCGTCCCAGGCACACGACTCGGCCAAAGGAATAGGGAATATCGTTTTAAAACCGTGTATCACATCGAAAGCAAAGAGCACTGGAATCTTCAACCGGGATTCCGCTAGCGCCGTCTCTTGTGTCTTGCGGATGGCGGCAGAAGAAGTGGCATGGAAAAGACTACCTATGTATCCTTTCTTCAATAGAGGTTCAATGTCCGTATTTACTTGCGGACCGGTCACAATATCGCTCTTAGCAGAATATTGGGTCATCTGACCTATTTTCTCTTCAAGTGTCATCAAGGCAAGTACAGAATCGACACGCTCTTCTATCCGTTTGTCACCGCTGTAACTCTGCCAATCACCAGCTCCTGAAGTACATGCCGTACCCACAGAAAGTATCAAGGCAGCTCCAATCAATAAATTCTTTTTCATAGTAAATGCTTTTATAGTTTTAAGATAGACATTACGGGAGCATGATCGGAGAGATAGCCGTTGTCCGGCTTATCATCAATGGTTCGGTAACGCTCCACCTCTACAGCACCTTTTATAAAAATAAAATCTATCAACCTACGTTTCTCTACCGGGATGCGCCCGAAGTCATGGAAACTCCACGTCGGTCCGTAAGCGACTTTCGCCGTAACGCAAGCATTCTTCATTCCACCTTCCGTCAATACAGTGACCGGCTCGGAATCTACCGTTCCATTAAAGTCTCCGGTAACAATTACCGGAAGGTCACCCGCCATTTGTTTTATCTTCTCAAGTATCAGCACGGCACTTTCGCGACGTGCCACTTTACCTACATGATCGAAATGAGTATTGAAAGCTGCTATTTCCCTACCACTCACCTTGTCTTTCAGTACAGCCCAAGTCACAATACGCTCGCAAGCCGCATCCCAGCCTTTCTTTCCGATGGAATCAGGAGTTTCACTCAGCCCAAAATTTCCACTCTTCAATAGTTCGAAACGGTCTGTCTTATAGAAAAGAGAGCAATACTCACCTTTCTCTTTTCCATCTGCACGACCTACACCGAGAGCGGTATATTGCGGAAGACGCTCCTTCAAGTCATCGAGTTGGTTCTTCACCACCTCTTGCATGCCTATAATGTCCGGAGCATAATAAGCAATCATTTGTGCCGCATGGTCCTTGCGGTATTTCCAATTGTTCATACTGTCCGCCACATGATCCAGACGGATGTTGAACGACATCACCTCTACTTTGGCTTCCGGTTGCCTGCCGCACGAGGCGACAAGCAATGCGAAAACAACCAATACACTATTGATAAATACGTTTTTCATGGTTACAAACCTTTTTAATCTATGTAAAACCTAATCAAAATCAAAGAATCCTATCAAACAACCTAATCGACCTTGTTCAAATAAGGAGAAGTAAAGCCTAATCTCCTCAAACCCTTCTGCACATCGGGATGACTCATGAAAAGTTTCCAAATCAAACCGGTACGATAGTTCTCTATCATCACAATAATCGGCCCTTGGTCAATGGCAAGATACGAAGGTGCAAACCAATTCTCCGTCAAATTGAACGCATCCTTGAAACCATATTCACCCCAAAGACGGTCACCCAACTCTTCATAGAAATAACGCATGGCTTCCAAAGAATATTCAGGTGCATATGGAATAGAGGAAAGAGCAGCGGTAGGCGTAATCACACCACGGTCATTACCGGGACTATGGGCAGAATAACCTTTGTCACCGTCACTGGCAGTCAATCCCCAACATTTTTCGCCGTAACCCTTGTAACCCTTCGGATTGTCAATGCAGTAGGCACGGTTAATCAAGGTATGAGCCTTCATCTGTTCCTCGTAATCGGCATAACGATCTTTCAAGCCACGTGGGTCAAGCCCCATGTAAGAATAATGAGTGAAGAAGAGAGGACCTCCCTTTCCGTGGTTGTTTCCAAGAGGAAGCTTGATGCCGTAATACTCCCGACCGTTCAGAAAAGTATTCGCATTGGCCCAGCCTTTATGATAAACGCTCTCGGCAATCGGATAAGTAGGGGAAGACGCGCCCAAAATGTAAACAATGTGACACTCGTTATGACCTTTAATCTGATGATTCATCGCCCATCCGTTGTTTGGCGACCAATGCCAATACATCACATCTTGTCCCTGAGTAAAAAAGTTCCATTCTGCTTGACGCCACAGATTATTGATTATCCAGCGGATACGGTTTTCCGTCGGATTATCCTTTGTAAAATACTGATGGGCAGCCAACAAGCCTTCGAACATGAAAGCGGATTCTACAATATCCGCTCCATCGTCCTTACGACTGAAAGGAATGGTCTTGCCGGTTTTACCATTCATCCAATGTGCCCACATGCCGTGATAGCTGTCGGTATTCTTGTCGCTCAGAAAGCGGACTATCTTCAACATACGTTCAGCGCCCTGTTCGCGAGTGACAAAACCACGCTCTATGCCGACAATGATAGCCATCACTCCGAAACCCGAGCCACCGATGGTAGCTGTCTCGGCACCTCCGTTGCTCCGTTCATGTGCCAATCCTGATTCGGGATGGGCAAAATCCCAAAAGTAACGGAAAGTCTGCTTCTGGACAAGAGTCATGAGTTCATCATCGGAGAGTTGCTTTTCTGTCACATCAGATGGTGGATTTATGGCATTTACCGAGCACGAACAAACCCCCAAAAACAAGAAAAAAAGAAATATATTTTTCATAATACCTATTTTTAAACATTTTAACCACATAAGAAGTAGGAGTAGCCTAAGGCTACTCCTCACACACCTTATTTATTTTGCTTCAATATTCCTTGAGAAATATCAATCTGCTTCTGTGGAATGTAGAATGTAGAATGCTGGCTCATATTGAAGTTTGTCTTTCCATGGGCCTTCAGCATCTTTTCCGCATATCCGGGAACAACTTTATCAGCACGAATCAAATCAAAGAAACGGTGTCCTTCCATTGCTAATTCAATGCGGCGCTCATTCCATATGATTTCACGCAACTTAGCTTTATTCCTCTCTGTTATTTTAGGTAATACAGTGGGATCATCACCGGACTTACGGGCACGGTCTCTGACCAATTCCAATTTAGCCAGGGCGTCATCTACTAATGGATCGCTTTCACCATTTGCCAACTCATTGCAGGCCTCAGCATACATTAACAGTACATCCGCATAACGCAAAAAATACAAGTGGCAATTTTGTTTAGCAAAATTATTGGCATTCCAATAAGTTGTAGGCCACATTGTCTTTTTATTGGCGCGCGGTTGTACTCCCGGTTCGTCCTTGAAGTTTATAACCCCAACTCCTTCCATATTTTCGCCATCGTAAATGATAGTAGCCTCCCGTCTCGGATCACCTGATTCATAAGCCTTATCCAAAGACTCTGACGGAGAACTGAATCCCCAACCTTTGAAACCTCTGACACCTTGCCACTTCACATATTCGGAAGCCTTATCTCTCGTCTTGTCTGATCCCCACAAATACTGGTCGGCCAACATCACTTCATCAGAATAATAAGAATCCGGGCTAAACAAATCACGGTAATTGTGATGCAGGTTATATTCTCCCCTACTTATTACCTGCCCTGCATATTGTTTTACACTTACATAATCTTGACGGAACAAATAAACTTTAGCCAACAAGCCTTCTGCAGTTCCTTTCGTAACTCTTCCTCGCTCAGCAATCCCCCATTCATCACGGGTTGGCAAATTCATTGCCGCATAAGACAAGTCATCAATAATCTGCTGATAAATAGCTTCTTCAGAAGCGCATGGCTGATCGTATTCATCGGGATTCTGAACTTTAGTAACCAAAGGTACGCCACCGTAAGTTCTCACCAGGTTAAAGTAAAAGAAACCACGGAAAAAACGCGCCTGTGCAATGCTTCTAATCTTTAACTGCTCATCTTTCAACACATCCAAATTATCCAATGCTACGTTACAGAATCCGATTCCTTTATAATTGCCAGTCCACCAGCCGTTCAATTCAGAAGTATAAACATCATAAGTAAAATCATTCAATGAATTCACGCGAGCATAACTACCGTCTGCCGGTGAACTTCCTGTATCAGAATTGTCACTCGGCACCTCCATAATGCCAAACCAAGAAAACCCGATCAAGTCCCAACTTTTCATTTGAGAATATATAGCATTAATTCCCATCAAAGCACCTTCTTCTTCCCCGAAGAAAATATCTTGCGTCAATTTCCCTTGCGGCTTTGTATCCAAAAAATCAGAACAAGAGGTAAAGACCAATGCTGAAGCTAATAAAAGTGAATATATCTTTTTCATAATCATTTCCTATTTTTATTTTCCATTAGAATGTAAGATTCAAGCCAAAACGGCAGGTAGCGGTAATCGGATAAATATCACGGTCAAGCCCCCCTAAGATTTCAGGAGTAAATCCGTTATAATTCGTAAAATAAAGCAGGTTATTACCTGAGAAGTACAATCTCAAATTCTGGATATGCACTTTTTGCATCAAGTTTTTTGGGAATGTATATCCCAATTCCACAGTCTGTAACTTCACATAGTTACCACTCTCAACATAACGGTCGGAAACAAAATAATTGTTACCCTCAAATGTCATGCGCGGAATGGAAGTATTCCTATTGTTTTCAGTCCATCTATCCAAGAACGAACGATCCCAGTTATCAACACCAGCATTTCTTTCAGCTTGTTTGGCATTATAAATCTTATTGCCAAAATTACCCTGCAAATCAATTGACAAATCAAAGCCTTTCCAAGCGGCAGTTATACCCAAACCACCGATAAACTTCGGAGTAGGAGAGCCTAAATCCGTACGGTCTTCAGCTGTTATATATCCATTGCCATCCGTATCTGCATAAATCAGATCACCCGGAGCTACATTTGCCTGATACTTCTTCTTCGCATCACCGGAAGCAGCCGCAGCCATCGCATTATACTGCTCAATCTCCTCATTACTTTGGAAAATACCAATAGTCTTGTAACCATAAAAATACTTGATTGGCATTCCTTCTTCTGTCATATGAACACTTTTTCCGGAACCTATATCCCCACTGGTGATACGTTTACCTCCCAAATTAGTCACCTCATTCTTAATTGTAGTTCCGGTCAAGCGGATGCCATAACGAAAATCCTTAAACGAGTCTTCCCATTTCACCGTAAAATCAAGTCCAGAGTTACGTACTGATCCCACGTTTGTTTCTACAGAGGCAAGTCCTACAGAAGCAGGAACATCCACATTTACCAACATTTCTTTTGTATCTCTTCTGTAATAGTCAAACTCTAAAGAAAAGCGATTATTGAACAAGCCTAAATCAAAACCAAGATCCAACTGCTCTGAACGTTCCCAATGGATTTGTGTATTATAAAGAGAAGTTACAGTACCACCAGAATAATAATCACCACCAAATACAGCATCATAAGTAGGGTCTACATTAGCCAATGCATAATATTTGTCATTACCAATCTTATCATTACCAATTTGCCCCCAGCTACCTCTAATCTTCAAGTTACTCAACCACTCAACATTATCTTTAATAAAAGCTTCTTCAGAAATCCTCCATCCGGCAGCTACTGACGGAAAATATCCCCAACGGTTATCCGGTCCAAACTTCGAAGAGCCATCGGCACGTATAGAAGCCGTCAACAAATATCTGTCCATTAAAGCATAGTTGGCACGGAACAAGTAAGACATCATGGCTTCATGTTTTCCATTATTCTCAAGTCCACGTGTATCGCTTGAAGACTGATCCAAATACCAATAGTCTTCCACTTCTGAGAAGAAATTACGTCCTGACCCACCTAACTTTTCATTAGTGTATTTTTGAGCAGTAATACCACCCAAAAGATTCAGACGATTTTTATCATTGATTTGCCAATCATAAGTCAAGATATTCTCCCACAGCCAAGTAAAATCTCTAGTCCATGTTTTAGACAAGCTGTTCTCATCTACCTTTTGATACTCCGAGATATAATACTTAGGAGTAAAATTACGACTTCTGCCATTAATATAATCAATGCCCAAGCTGGTCTTAAAATTCAACCCTTTAATAACTTCCCAATTCAAGAATGCACTACCCACAATTCTATCTTTCCAATTATCACTATTCATATAATGGAGGGTAGCAAGCGGATTAGCAGTAGATGCTACCTGAGGATCGGAGAAATTACCATTCTCATCATAAGGAGCAATGATAGGGCTCAGTTTATAAGCGGATTTTACAACTCCCTTATTTTCATTTTTTGTATGACTGAAAGAAGCCGATAAGTTATGCCCGATAGTCAAATGTTTGTTTATTTTATATGAATTATTGGCACGCAAAGTAAAACGGTCATAAGAATTTTCCTTTATGATACCATCCTGTTGGAAATATCCGGCACTCAAATTATAATGTACCTTTTCTGTTCCGCCACTAACAGCAACTTGATAGTCACGGACAGACGCTACTCGGAAAATCTCATCGAACCAATTGGTCCCTTTCCCGAAAGAAGCCGGGTCATCATAAACAAGACCGCCATCCGGATTAATATTCAAGTTAGCTTCATTTTGCAGCATAGCATATTCAGAAGCCGTACACATCTCAAACTTACCGCTATTTTGGAACTGAAATCCTTCACTGGCAGTAATGTTCACCTGTACTTTACCTTCAGCACCTTGCTTGGTGGTAACAATGATTACACCGTTAGCACCGCGAGAACCATACATGGCAGTAGCAGAAGCATCCTTCAATACCTCCATGGACTCAATATCATGGTTACTCAGGAATGATATATCGTCCATAAACATTCCATCAACCACATAGAGCGGATTGCTATTATTAGTAGTACCGATACCACGAATGCGCACTTCAGGAGAGCTACCCGGAGCACCGCTTGCAGAGATAAATACACCGGACACACGACCTTGCAATGCGTTAGCCACATTAGGTGTAGAAATCTTTTTCAAATCATCGCTCTTGATAGAACCAACAGCACCGGTCAAGTCTGATTTACGCTGTACACCATAGCCTACAACTACAACTTCATCAATCAACATATTGTCTTCTTGCATTACTACATTAATAGTAGTACGACCATTCACTGCTATTTCTTGGTCTTTCATACCAATATAGCTATAAAGCAAGACAGCGTTACTGGGAACATTGGTAATCTTATAATCACCATCAAGTCCAGTAACGACTCCTTGTTGAGGAGCCCCCTTTACCGAAACTGTAGCACCAATAACAGTCATTCCCGTCTTGTCGGAAACGACACCCGAAACCGTAATTTTGTTCTGCGCCATCGAAACAACGGCAAACAACAACATCACACATGTAATTAATAAATTTTTCTTCATTTTGTATTGATTTAAAATTCTTTTGCAAAAGTATAGGAGCAATTGATGTATGTCAAAAAACAAACTACCACAAGATTACCACAACCTGCTCAAGCACTACAACGTAACTACTACAGCATTGTATAAAACACTAATTCCCAACAACATACACTAGGAAGTTATTTAAAGATTATTCAGACTGCAGGCCTATCCAAATAGAAATATGCTGTTGAAGTTACATGATCCTGGCGGTAGAAATTAACAAATCCTGGCGGAAAGTCTTTATCCGTGATATGTAGGTCTGAATCTTCATCTAATAAACGATAGAATTTCAGTTTACCGCTTCTATCTATAGTAACCGGTACAAGAGGAACCTTCGCCTTGTACAGTTCGAGTACCTTTTGATATGGAGCACCTCCAATCTGCTGCAATGTAACTCTTATATCATGATGAAAATAAATCGGGTCCTGCACGTGGAAACGATACATACTCCACCAACAACTGTCCGCATTTGCAATCGGACAACCTTGATAACGGTGGGAATACTCGCCCTGCCCCCAAGCCGTACCAATATAGTCTTCAACTCCCGTACCACTCAATGTGGGAAATTCCTTATCTCCGTCAATGTAGAACTTGATTTCACCTTCTCCCCACCAAGTAGTTTCATACGCCTTATTGGCAAAGATACCCAAGCTTACCCCCAAAAAGCGCCCCTTGCCCGATAGTTGGGGAAGAACAGTATAATCCACTCCCAACTTGGTGGATTTGTCTTCACGCCAGACAGCATGAAAATAGCTCATCTCCGAATCCCATTCCGGCAATTTAGTAAAGTTGATATCATAAAACAAGTGTGTCAGGTCCTCATCCGAGGTATTCACAAACACCACTTTGGCACCGGTGCGGTAAGGCATCGGAATAGAACAGTTAAAAGAACGCTTCTCCGGATTAGAAAAGAAACAGTTCTCAAAACGAGATGTACGTGACAGCGGATTCCCAAAAAAATCTCCCAATGGGACATCCACTGCCGGAACAACAGAATTATCCCAATAAAACTTGATACGCAACGCACGAAGCATCTTAGGGTTACGTTTGCTGACTGTCAGCCAAATACGGTTAATGATCCCGGGTCCTTGCTGAGACAACAAAACACAGCTGTCTCCCGCCATGATTCTGCCGAAAGCACTTCCTTTTGCACCTTTATTGACTTGAGCTGCCGTTCCCTTGGCACCGGTAGGATTTTCAAAACTTGTCCACCGCGTTTCATGACCTTCAGGCACTTTCCATATTTGGGCATGCCCCAAAAGAGTAAATGCTAATAAAACAGATATAACTAATAATGTCTTCATTTCATATCCTCCAGCAATTTATTCATTTCCCCAAAGGTCAGCCTTATTCCCTTTATTCTTTCTCCACTCATGACGCCATTTGTGCATCATCACATTGTTTACCATCGGCTTCAGCTTACGGCCCGCCTTGTCGGGTATGGTGGGAACAGCCGTCGCCTTGTCCTGATACCAGTAGGCAACGGTGGCCAGGTCGAGGGTCAGGCAATTGTTGTGCCCATGCTCAATGGTGGCTTTCAGCCCTTTCTCAAAGAAGACGGGATCTTGAATAAAGAACCGATAGACATGTGTACGCCCCAAGAATCCGACATCATTATTCACACGTGGATAGCCGAAGTAGATATGCTGGTAGGGCTCTTTCGGGCACCAGGCGGTGTTGAACAAATCTTCCGTACCGGTTCCTATCAAGGAAGCCTGTTTTTCACCGTCGATGAACCACATGTCATCGCCTTCACCATACCACATGGGGGTAGGGCACTGTACATAATAATTCAATCCCACAAAATGGCCCTTTCCCTTGATATCGGCAAACACATAATTGTCGGCTCCGTCCTTATTCTCCGTCTGCTTACCCACGGAACCCCACTCGGTCTCCCCCTCGGGAAGCGCTTCGGTAATCTCACGGTTGAACCACGCATGAAAACGCCCCATGTCCTTGGGCAGTTCCTTCATCTCCACATAGTCTATGTAGTAGTAGAAGGCGCCGATGTTGACATCCGTCTGATTCTCTATCTCAATGCGCGCACCTTTGGCAAAAGGCATGGCGAAATAGCTGCACAAACCCGTACCACCGTTGGGACCGGAAGAAAGGGCAAAAGAAGCATAGTTATACTGTTCGTTCCATCCCTGGCCGAAAAAGGGACCGATGGGGGACACGACAGAAGGCTCGTCGCTGCCGTCCCAGTACATCCGAAGGATGATGTCGTTACGGGAAAGCTGGCGCGGTCCCGGAGACATCGTTATCCAGATATGGTTGATTACGCCTGCCCCCTTGATGTCGGCCAAGACAGCCGTTTCGCCCGGCTTGATGGCCTTCAGGTGGTCACGGTTGTTGCCCGTACGGTCATAACTGCTGACACGGCGGTTGCGCAAGCCTTCCTTCATCTTGGCAAGGTCATACATTTCACTGGACATATTGGTCTGCGCAAAAGCGCTGCCTACTCCCATCAAAAGGGAGAATAAACCTACAAAAAACTTTTTCATCATGGTATTCTTCATTTTTCAAATTATGTTTTTCATCAATCTATCGGTTGTCACTTTCTTGTGGCATCCGACTTCCTTATCTTCTCCTCCAGTATCCGCGCCAGCCTGCGTGCCACTCTGGGATGCCGTTCATACACATTTGTGGTCTGGTATGGGTCTTCCTCCAAATTATAAAGCTGCACAGAGGGTGCATCCGGCTTTATCCGGGCATTTTCTATATCGCTGTTCACCCGATGGGTGAGCTGGAAAGCAGATGCCCCGCCCAAGTCATGGTCACCGACATTCTTTCCGGTAAATCCGCCGCTGTTTTGCGCCGGAATATAGACCCACTTCCCTTTGCGAATGGAAAGATGGCTCTTTTGGGAAGGACAGATAATAATATAGTCCCGAATCATTTTCCCGGGATTTCCGATAAGGGCAGGAAGCATATTGAAACTGTCCGGCCCGTCCTGCTCCTGCAATTCATATCCTGTGAGGGCAGCCAAAGTGGCAAGCATGTCAACATTGGACATCAACTGGTTGGATACGCTGCCCGCAGGAATCCTGCCCGGCCAGCGGGCAATCATAGGAATGCGATGCCCGCCTTCCCAAGCTCCGAACTTGAAACCAAGAAGCTTGCCGTTGATATGGTGTCCTGCCTTCCAAGCTCTCTGCCCTCCATGATTCAGCATTCCTCCGTTGTCACTGGTGAAGATGAGCAGAGTATTTCCCGCCAGCCCTTCCTCATCGAGGGTACGCATAATCTCGCCTACCACCCAGTCCAATTCATGGATTGAATCACCGTAAGGTCCTGCCTCACTGGTACCTACAAAGCGTTCGGCCGGTGTAAAAGGATGATGGATGTTGGTGGTAGCATAATACAAGAAGAAAGGTGAATCCTTATGTTCCTTTATCCACTGCACGGCCCGGTCTTTCAAAGTAGTGGCTACAGCCCGGTCTTTGTACAAACGGTGCGCAGCCGTGGCTCCACCAATAGAGTTGATACCGAATTTTTCATCGAACTCCTCCGTTTCTGCCCTCTTGCCTCTTACAAACGGGTCGTTGGAATCATAACCCACCACATGATGGTTCTCCACATAAACAAAAGGTGGATGACTGTTGAGAATAGGCACACCGAAGTAATAATCGAATCCCAATTCAAGTGGTCCGGGAGCCAGTTCCTTGTTCCAGTCCATCTTTTCGTCCGTACGGAATCCAAGATGCCACTTCCCCACGATGGCAGTGGAATAGCCGGAACGTTTCATCACATCCGCAATTGTGGTGCGTGCCGTATCAATTTGCAGAGTCTGATTCAGGAAGATTGCCCCCCAAATATCCTCACGGCAAGGATATTGACCAGTCATCAGTCCATAACGTGAAGGCGTAGAAACAGCCGAGGATGAATGAGCGTCCGTAAAGCTACGGCCCTGCGATGCCAGACGGTCTATATTGGGAGTCTTGACCTTGGTGGCACCGTAACAACCAATGTCGCCATAGCCCAAGTCATCAACGTTGATAATGATTACATTGGGCTTGACCTCAGTGGAAGCCGGAGATTGCTGCGCGACGGCAGGCAAAACGCTGAATCCCATCCCTACTGTGAAGGAGAGAGACCCGGTGAGAAGTTTGTGTTTCATGTTTCACTCAATTTATCGGTTAATACAACATCCTTGCAAATAGAAGGTCAATGAATCCTGAATATCTTTATCCCATTCAAGAACGTCATTCCCTTCACCGCCTCAAAGTCCACTGTAAGGTTTCCACCGGTTACGGCAATACGCAATTTCTTGGATATGCAACGGTTCCCGCCTACTTCTATCGCCGGAGAGAAATGGCTCAACCAAGGCCGACCGTTGACAGAAACATTGAAGACACTGCCGCGGAAATCGGCATTGTCTAGGGTAGCGGCAGCTCCCAAATCGTAAGTCACCCGTTCGGAACGTGCGTTCAGGTCAGCAAAAAGAAGTTCCACTTCATAGTCGCCGTCGGGCAAGTCGAAGCGATAGGCTTTGATGCCCTTGCGTTTGGTCTGGAGCAAAGGAACGTTACGGGTGTCTTTCACTTCGGCAGTGGTTCCGATACGTCCCGGAGAACGGCGGAAAATCTCTCCACCTATGTAGCCCCAACTCCCAGGAGTATAAGCTTGGTCGGGAAGCCAGCAAAGATCACTCTTGTCATCCGTAAAGAAACAGTTGCTGCCCACGTTCACTGCAAGTTCCAGCTGTCCGGAGCCGGCTACCGCGATATGGCGAGGCTGCATCTTCACAAAAATGTCCGAAACCTGCTCCACCTTCTTCCCTTGATAGATGCCGGATGCTACAAGCGTGTTTCTTCCCACAACAAGAGGTACCCATCACCCAGCATGGCAATTCTCAATGCCTTGTACAGAGAGTTTTTTCCCATTGACAGACAGCTCTACCTTATCCAGATTGGAATACACTTTCACCGGATGTTCCACTGCTTCGCCGTCCGAAACCACAGTCCGATGCTTCCAGTCATCCACAGCAATGTGCAGCACCGGAATATCCTTACGCAAAAATGCCTGAAAATAATAAAACACATCTTTAGGCCGGCGATTATTGTACATCAGCCCTTTATTATTAATGTGTGGCGTAGCCTCCTGGCGATTGGCAGAACTGAAATCAATGAAGTTCCACTCCGTGGCGCCCACTATGAACGGTCGCTTCATGATAGCGGGCAGATAGTATTCGAGGTACAACTGCTGCCATTGCATGGAGAAATCGAATATCTGCGGCTCGAGCGACTGCAAGCGCGGGTCGGAACCGGCACCGAACTCACTGATTATTAACGGACGGTGCGGGTATTTACGATGCTCTTCGTCCACAAAGCGGTCGAAAGACTTGAAGTCGTTCTCATACCAGCCCTGATAAAGGTTCCAACCGGAAATGTCGGTGATATTGCTGAGACCGATTTTATTGTAAATCTGATTGCCGTGGTAGGCCATCGTACTCAGACGGTAGGGGTCTTCCCTCTTCAGAGTTTCCTCCAGATGCCGGGCAAGCGCCAAGGTATTCTCGTAGAAACCGTTGAGCCGTTGTTTCTTCACCCGATACTGCAGCTGGATAACAGCCTCGTTCATATACCCCCACATAATGACGGACGGATGGTTGTAATGCTGGCGAATCATTTCGCGCAAGGCGCTTGTGGCATTCGCGCGGAACTCGTCACCCAAAGCTATCAAACCTACTATCGGAATCTCCTCCCATACCAGCATGCCGAGTTCGTCGCAAGCACGCAACACGGCATCGTCCTGTGGGTAATGTGCCAGACGGACAAAGTTCACACCCATGTCTTTCAGCAACTGCATATCCCTGCGGTGCATCTCATCCGAAAGCGCTATGCCCATCGGCATCTGGTCCTGATGACGGCAAGCTCCCATAAGTTTCAGGGGTTCCCCATTCAACTTGAAGCCTTCCTGCGCATCCACGCTGAACCAGCGGACCCCCAAAGGGACACGTGTCTCATCTTTCAACACCTTGTCACGCACATCTTTCAAAGAAACTTTCACGCTGTACAGATAAGGGGAATCGGGCGACCACAACTGTGGCTTTTCCAACTGTAACCGTTCCTCGAAGGCGAACGCCCCGTCGGCATCTATCCGGACGCTGCGCAAAGATTGGGCTACGGTCTTCCCATCTGTATCCAGCACCTCGACGTCCAACTTCAACACCGCACGCCGCACATCACGGTTCACCAAAGTCCCACGCACACTGATTTCCGCCCTATCCTCACTCACGGAAGGCAAATCGACATAAATGCCCGTAGAGGCATAGTCGGTAAGGCTGATGTGCTGCTTTGCAGCACTGATGAGCCACACATTGCGGTAGATGCCGCCAAAGATGGTGAAGTCACCGGACAAAGGAGGTATCCGGTCGTTCTGATTATTGACGTGCACCATCAGCAGATTCGGGGCATCGGTCCTTACTTTATCCGTAATGTCTACGGTAAAGGCAGAGTAACCTCCTTTGTGGGTAGTGAGCAGCTCGCCGTTGAGGTACACATCTGCCAGAGAATTGACACCATCAAATTTCAGGTAAAGCTGTTTATCCCGCATCTGCGCGGCATCCGTACGGAACTCTTTCTTATACCAGGAAGAAGCCCTGCGGCAGTTACGGGTAGAATAGGCATCCGCATTCCAGGTATGCGGCAGATGTACCTGCTGCCAACCTTCTTCATGGCGTTGCACTTCCTGCAACCGATTGTCATCACATGCGGCATAATACCAGCCGTCATTAAAACTCTGAACCACCCGCCCGGCATTGACAACCGGGTACATGGTGGACAGACACAATATTAATAAAAATATTTTCTTCATGTTTTTCAATAGATCATATTATCTTACACAAGTCAAGCAAATACTGCAAGAATGCTGCATATAGTTTGCAGTGAAAATGCAGACAATATGCAGCAACAATGCCATCTCAACGCAGTGTCTCGAATACTGCATATTGCCGCCTCGGGAATCAGTTAGAGTAACGTGAACGTTGCTTTTTTTACGTCCCGGCTACTTCTGCCAATCATCACCTCAAAGTCACCCGGCTCGCATACAAAATCAAGATTGTAGTTGTAGAACTTCAGCAATTCGGGGGTAATCTTGAAAGATACTTTTTTAGATTCGCCGACTTTCAGGAAAATCTTTTCAAAGCCTTTCAACTCTTTCACCGGACGGGTTACACTTCCCACAAGGTCACGAATATAAAGTTGAACCACTTCTGCACCGTCTCTCTTGCCGGTATTGGTCACAGTCACGGTAGCAGTCAGTTCACCCTTATCCGTCATGCTAGTCTTGTCCAAAGCCACGTCGCTATAAGAGAATGTGGTATAGCTCAAGCCGAAACCGAAGGGATAAAGCGGTTCATTGTCTATGTCTATATAGTTGCTGCGGAATTTCTGGAACCATGCACCGTCGGCAAGAGGGCGGCCCGTATTCTTGTGGTTATAGAACAAAGGAATCTGTCCCACGCTCTTCGGGAAAGTCGTAGTCAGCTTTCCACTCGGATTCACATCACCAAACAGTACATCACCGATAGCAAAACCTGCCTCACTGCCCGCAAACCATACATTCAGAATGGCCGGCACGTTTGCCTGCTCCCAGTTCAGTACCAGCGGACGACCGGTAAACAGCACCAGTACCACAGGTTTTCCCGTTTTCAATAATTCCTGTAACAGTATGCGTTGGGTGTCCGTCATTTCAAGATTCGTGCGGCAACTGCTCTCTCCACTCATTTCCGAAGACTCACCGAGCGCAGCCACAATAACATCCGATTTGGCAGCCACGGCAAGAGCCTCGTCCAATAACTCCTTGTCCGAACGATTGTCACGGTGTAAAGAACGTCCGAACATAGTGGCACGTTTCTCATATTCGGCATCACTCATCAAATTACAGCCTTTCGCAGTCAGTATTTCGGCTTTGCCGCCTGCTACCGCCTTCAAGCCCTCTGCCAGTGAAGTGGCATTCTTCAATACGGCAGCCACACTCCAAGTACCCGGCATATTACTGCGGCTGTCTGCCAACGGACCTACCACAGCAATAGTGCCCTTCTTGGCCAGCGGAAGCACATTACCCTCGTTCTTCAGCAACACCAAGCTCTCCGAAGCAATCTTACGCGCAACGGCACGATACTCTTTGGTAAAGATTTGCTTCTTGGCACGCTTCACATCACAGTATTTATAAGGATTATCGAACAAGCCCAACTTGTACTTAGCTTCCAAAATACGGCGACAAGCCACATTAATTGCTTCTTCTGTCACTTTTCCTTCTGTCAATGACTTCTTGAGCGTACCAACAAATGCATCGCTCACCATATCCATATCTACACCAGCATTCAGCGCCAACGCGGCAACAGTCTGCGTATCGCCCATGCCATGGTCGGTCATTTCTGTAATTCCGGTATAATCTGTCACTACAAAACCGTCAAACCCCCACTGCTTACGCAATACATCCGTCATCAACCACTTGTTTCCAGTGGCAGGAATGCCATCGACCTCATTGAAAGAGGCCATCGCACTGCCCACACCGGCATCAACCGCCGCTTGATAGGGCAACATGTATTCATTGAACATGCGCTGATGACTCATATCTACTGTATTATAGTCACGTCCTGCCTCACCGGCACCATACAAGGCAAAATGCTTTACACAAGCCATAATCTCATCATTACGGTTCATATCCTTTCCCTGATAACCACGTACCATGGCCTGCGCAATGGCTGCTCCCAGAAACGGGTCTTCACCGTTGCCCTCGGACACACGCCCCCAACGGGCATCACGGCAAATATCCACCATCGGACTGAATGTCCAGCAAATACCGTCGGCACTGGACTCAATGGCCGCAATACGCGCCGATTCTTCAACCGCCTTCATATCCCATGTACACGACAATCCCAAAGGAATGGGAAACACCGTTTCATATCCATGAATAACATCCATACCGAATAAGAGAGGAATACCCAAACGACTTTCTTCAACCGCCTGCTTCTGTACATCGCGGATACGTTCCACACCTTTCAGATTGAAAAGCCCGCCCACTTCACCGGCACGAATACGTTTGGCCACATTACTACTTTTAGCCTGACCGGTCGTAATCTCACCGGTAACCGGCAGATTCAACTGACCTATTTTCTCTTCCAGGGTCATCTTCTTCATTAAATCGTCAATGAAACGATTCATATCGACCGGAGATTTCTGCGCATACGCACTAACGGCAGTAAACATCAACAAGACTAAAAATGATTGTAACTTGAAAAGTAAATGCTTCATGTCTTTCATGCTTTTAATTTATAGAAATATTATTTTGCTGCAAATAAAAGAAAAGCATGCGACAACCTCCACATCCCGCACTACAATAAAAGTACATCCATCACTAAAAAACAAAATAGGAAGTACAATATTAGTACCTCCCCCATTAATATTTTACTGTAAAACAGTTATTTAAAATTTATAAGAAAATCTGTCAGACTTTCTTCCGGAAGCAGATTGAATTTCTTGCGCAACCGGTATCTTGCAGCATCAACCCCACGCGTGGAAATGTTGAGCAACTTCGCTATCTCCTTTGTCGGCATATTCAAGCGGAGCAATGCGCAAAAGCGCAAATCTCCTGAAGTCAAATCAGTATATTGAAGTTTCAGATTACGGAAGAAATTCTCGTGTATACGGTCAAAATTAGCTTGAAACATTATCCAGTTCTCTTCATCAGACACTATATTATTGTTGACCAAAGCAAGAAGCTTATCCAAATTCTTACGGCTATGTTGTCCCGATAACTTTTGTTTCTGTATCTCCTCTTTCAAGGAAGTCAGGAACTCCTGATGAGCGATATTCATCATTACCACGCTGGACAATTCTTTGCTTTTAAAACGCAAATCGGCCTCAAGCTGCTCCTTTTCCAACTCGATAATCTTCTTCTCCTGCCGTTCAAGCTCTGCCTGATGGACTACACGCTGCTGCTCAATCACACGGTCCTTCTTTTTCTTCACAAAACGATAAACAATATATTGCAGCAAGGCCAGCAGGCACAACCCTATCAGAATATAGCCTCCCACAGCCCAATAAGACAAATACCACGGAGACAAAATCTCAAAAGGCAACTCTACTGATGCCAAAACCCTGTCGGTATCATATATCTCCGCCCGAAAAACATAACTTCCATAAGGAAGACGGGCATACATTTTCTGCAAACTGCGTCCACTGGGCACCCATTGTTCGGAATAGCCATCCAACTTATATCTTACCTTATAAGTATAATCACTATAAACCGGATAACACAAGGTAAAACTCACTGTATTAAATTCGGACTCCACCCGGACTCCCGGCTGCGCCACCAATGTTTTCCGCTCACCACTGAATTCATCAATAGCCCGCATTCCCGAAATCCATAAAGAACGTTTGACTCGGGATTTATACAACGAAGAACTATCCGTCTCAATACGGGCAATGGCATTGTTCAGGCAAAGATAGGAATGATTATTTCTCTTGTCATAAGCCACGCTTCCACGCTCTTCCACTGCCAGACCGTCAAACAAAGAATATGGAATCCGGAGTTCTATATCGAAAGTATTTATCGCACATTTCACCAAATACACCGTTCTGTCCCCTACAAACCAATAACGATCTCCACTTGCACGACTCACAGTCTTGATTTCCCTCAATTCCGCCAATTGTTCATTCATCGTTTCATAAGGAACAATCGAATCAGTCATATCTTCGTAAGTATAGAAATATTCCCCATTAGAAAAAACTACCCGGCCATTGATTTTGAACAAAGTGAAACTCCCACCTTTCACTTCTCCCAAACTCTCATACTTCCATACATCCTTTACCTGCTTCATATCCGAATCAATCCGAAAGCGATACAAACCATTCCTCAAATGTTTCGCCCAAATATTCCCTTGATAGTCCACTTCCATATGGCGAATCATGTGGCTGAACCCACGTAAGGACCGCGTGAAACCATACACTCCCGAAGCATTCTCCGTATATAAATTTAAAAGTGCATAAGTCCCCTCCAATAAAAAAGACTGTTCCTTCAATTCAATCTTTTCCATACACATCCCTCCCTTTGCGTCAGCCACCTGCTTTGACTTCAATCCCGATATAAGGAAAGTACCCTTGTTGTGTCCACAAAAAATCTGTTTTCCCCATTCATCGACGAACCACGCTTGTTCTTCCAAACCCGGAACCAATTCAGCCTTTCCATCCTTAAGCCAATAAAGTCCTTGATTAGAAGCAATATAAGCTTCATCTTCCCTTACCAGGACATCATATACCATGCCTATTTTACGAAATGGAGGTTCATAATAATAGATTAGAGAATTGTTGTGTATATAGGCAATACCTTCATCCAAAGCTGTCCATATATTGTTGTCATCATCACAATACAACTTCAAAACAGTATTGTTCTGTAGTTTATTGTCCGTATTGATCTTCCAAATCAGCTTCCCTCCTTTATCCAACGCATATATGCCATCGGATATTGTGCCAACAACGTAGCAACTGTCTTTGGTCATCACCGCACGATTAATGGTATGCTTCTTGAACACGCCGTCACATTCAGTCTCCCATTTTTCGACCCTCCCATCCCGATAGAGAAAACCTCCCTGATTACGGGTAAGCATTAAAACCGCATCATCATAAGGAAGCCCAGCCAGGACATCGCTATTCCCAAATGCCTTTCTGGGAATAAGTTCTTCCATTTTCCTGCCAGAAAAGACACAAAGTCCACCATTTATTCTTTGAGAATAAAAAGTATTTCCAACCTGAAATAAGTTCAGAGGAAGGCTCTTCATCCGAGTACCTTCCACCGAATTTCCATTATAAAAAAAGAGAGAACCAAACGATTGAAAAACAATTTCTCCTTGAACGCAAACAATGTTCCAGATTTCATCGTTATGAAAAGTAAAATCCTTCACCTCATCTTTTAGCGAATGATATTCAAGGGTATTATAAGGAGTACGGACAAAATAACCGAATTCTTCGTAAGAGCCTACATAAATTTTTCCATCTTTACTGATATATATAGCACGCACAATTCCTTTTGTCGGTAATTCATACAACCGCCAAGCACTTCCATCAAATTCCAGCAGTCCATTATTATTGCCAAAATACATCACCCCTCTTTCATCTTGTGCAATAGACCAATTCTGAATACCGGCATTATAATCCGACACCGAATAGCTCCTCACTATAGGAGAAAAAGGTATGGGTGAAGCTTGCAGCAAACTACTGAAAACCAAAAACAAGAGAAACGTTATTGCAATTCTCATGAGTACTGTTTATAGGTATTTACCAGCAAAGATAAAGCTTTTTGCGTTTTCGTAAAAACAAAATCGCGGATTATCCTCTTTTTCTGGAAGATAATCCGCGATAATATCCAAATCCAATTTATTAATTTTCAGCAGTTTTCTGTTTTCCCAAAGGAATAGAAACACCCAAGTAAGCATTAACATTCTTCGTATTCTTACCAAAGAACATATAGTCTGTTCCCGCAAAGAAAGGACCCAGTTTCAGTGCCAGACCGAAGGTTTTACCGGCTCCTTGAAGTACGGAATAGCTGGCAGCTACATTGAAAGCATTCGTCGGACGGATGCAGGCAGAGAAAGTCAGCTCATTCAAAGTTTTCGGTTTGGCAAAACGACCGGTATACAAGGCACCCACTACCAGCCAATCATTCAGTAAGGCATATTCAGCGCCAAGAACCATTGTAGAAGTCAATCCACGGGTACGGCTCTTCTCAGAAGCCTCCTCCGTCTTGAGCTGCAACATGTCATAGTTAAGAATCTCGCCGCTGTTCACAATATTCATGAATTCCTGCTGCGAGGCCGGATCAAGAAAATCATAAGTCTGCTCCGCATTGGCTCGCGCTATACTGGTATTCGATTTAGACCATTTGATAAAGCCCAAATCAAGAACTGAAGCAGAAAGTGTCAATTTATCCAGTAACTTGTAAGATACTCCCAAATCAACAGCCCCACCATATCCGGCAAAACCGAAACTGCCAAAATCGATTTCATCGATATAATCGCCATTCCCGTTCTCGGGAAGCTCCAACAGCTTTGACGAGTTCTCCAAAGTTGCATCCACTTGAATGGAAGCTTTACTCGTCACTCCTGAAGAGCCGACAGAAGGAGTTTCCACATGAATCTGGTTGATGTTCAGCTTTAAGTTACCGATACCCAGCAGCATCTTCACCTTACCGCCTACAGCCAGCCGGTCTGTTATGTTCCTTGCAAAGCCAAGGCCGACTTCCGCATAGGAATTTATCTCAAGCTTCTGTCCATTAATGGTTTCGTTAATACCCAAATAGTCAGAAATATTGTCACCAAACTCCCTGCTGCTCATGTTATTCATAAACTGGAACATGGTTTTCGGTATGGCGGCACCGATATCATTACGCAACCCCACATTGACTGACCAGAAGTTCTTTCCTTTATACCACCCGGCAGACAGGATGTCGGTACTCAAATTCACATTCAAGTTATTGGTAGCATCCAGTCGGTTCATAAAGTCATTGCTCATGAAATAGTCGCTATCATCACTATTCTCAATAATGTCCATAATATCCCTATACCCCAGAGAACCGGAGTTGACGGTAGCATTCAACGAACCTATCACGGGAATATTCAGATAACCACGTCCCGGCATCAAGGCCGGGTTGAGCTGCATACGCTGGTTACTTCCTTCCATAAAGTAGGAAGTGCGCAGAAACTGGGCTTGTCCGGAAAGAGAGAAGCAAAGCAACAATACCACAGACAGCCACACTTTCAGAGAATTCAATTGTTTCATAACCTTGTCAATATTTTCATTATCACCTGCAAAAATATAAAACAAGTTAACACCCAACAAACAACTTAACCGGATAGTCGTGTATAAAAAGCTGATACAGGGACTATCCGGTATAAATTAAGGAGCAAACAAAAGAATCCTCTTAAGAGCGTCCTTATACTATTTCATCATAAACATGCTCATTTGCCCTCGTAAGCAGTATTCAAAAAAAACGAGGCTGTCTCCTTATCTTTATTGCAAAGACATTGACGTCACTGCCGGAGCACTCAACATTTCCTTGTATTTTACCGGAGCAGTCAGTATTTTCACAGCCTCTTTCAAGTCATCATCATCTTTCAGCTGCTGGATAATGCTTCCACGCTGGAAATAATAACGCTTGATGATTTCTACCGCAATCATGCTCTTGATGTCCTTGGAGAAATGGTCAAGGTCACGGTCCAGATTATGCGACAGTTTCTTCTCCAGCGCTTCAAACTCTTTCGAGGCATCAGTCAGATAGCCCTCGAATTCGGCCATCTCCTTCAGGTTCCTCAGCATCTTCTCTGTCTGCTGGTCGTATTTGAAGTCCGCCTTTTTCACCATCGCCTTGAATTCCGCATAATCGGCATCTGTAATTTCAAACTTCTCTGCTGAAGGGATAGTAGGATGTTTCAGGCAATAGTCCGTAGCATAATTGAAAATAAGATTGTCATTGACAAGATAGAACAGAATGTTGGGCAGCTTCTCCTGCTTCACCACAATATCCGGAGTCACGCCTCCGCCATCACGCACTTCACGTCCGGCAGCCGTATGAAACACGGTAGTAAGGCTGTCCGGAATACGTCCCACACTGCCATCCTCATTCCGGTGCTTGTAGTCGATAGCCTGCACACAACGGCCGCTGGGAATATAATATTTGGAAGTAGTCAGCTTCATGGTACCACCGTATGGCAACGGACGGGTGGTCTGCACCAGTCCCTTACCGAATGTACGGTTACCAATAATGACAGCACGGTCGAGGTCTTGCAAGGAACCCGCAAGGATTTCTGACGAAGAAGCAGTTCCGCCATTGACCAGAACAGCCAAAGGAATTTCCAAATCCAGCGGTTCGCGCAATGTCTTGTAAGTGTTGCTGGCTTGCTTGATTTTGCCTTTTGTCGTCACAAGTGTTTTACCGCGAGGCAAAAAGAAGTTGGCAATCTCTATTGACTCATCCAACAAGCCGCCTCCATTATTCCGCAAGTCAATCACCAAAGAAGTAATGCCCCGCTTCTTCAAGTCCAGAAAAGCCTGCTTGAACTCTTTGGAAGGATTTCCCGAAAATGTACTAAGGTTGATATAGCCTATATTATTATCCAGTACCGTATAATAAGGTATGAACGGCAATTGGATGGAACGGCGCACAATGTCGAAATCCAACGGTTTCTCTGTACCGGGACGTTGCACTTTCAGCTTGAAGCTAGTGCCTACTTGTCCACGAAGCATCTCGCTGACCTCCTGGTTATTCTTTCCGGCAAGGTCTTTTCCGTCAATCTCCATCAAAATATCTCCAGCTTTCAGACCTACATCGGCAGCAGGCATATCCTCGTATGGCTCGGATATCATGGAACGTTTCAGTTTCGGGTTCCAGGTAATCACAGAGCCTATACCACCATAGGAATTCTTCAACATCTGTTCCAGTTCGCTTTGGTCATCTTCCGGATAATACTCCGTGTAGGGGTCGAGCGAGTAGAGCATGGCGTCAATGCCTTCACGGATAGTCTTGTTCGGATCAATCGTATCCACGTAAAACATATCCAACTCTTTCACAATAGAATTGAATATATCCAGATTCTTTGCTATTTGGAAACTGCGGCTATCACCACTCTTGAATCCCCAAAAACAAACGGCTCCCGCTGCAATCAGCAAAGCAACCATCCAGCGTATCTTTAAAATTCTTCTCATAATATGTCTATGTGATAATATGCTAATTAATTAATAAAATTTCTTCCTTGATTTTTTCCCATTGTACAGCCTGAAGCTCCGTACCCACTACCTGTATCACATCTTTGGAAAGAAGGGAGCCTATCTTGCCACATTTCTCCAGCGAGTAGCCACACGTCAGTCCATACAAGAAACCGGCAGCGAAATAGTCACCCGCTCCTGTGGTGTCCACCACTTTCTCTACCGGAGCTGCTTGTACCTGTACCATCTCTGTCCCTTTACGAATCAGAGAGCCACGGGCACCCACTTTTACAATGGCTATGCTACACATTTTGGCAATGATACCCACAGCTTCCTCCGGTTCTTTACCCGTAAAGGCCTTTGCCTCTTCCTCATTGGCAAAAACAATATCCACATATTTATTGACCAACAGAGAAAAAAATTCAAGGTCTCCTTCTACTATATTGTAGCTCGCCATGTCCAGACATACTTGTAAGCCGGCCTCCTTAGCCAGCTCAATGGCACGGAGAATCATATCATGGTCTTGCACCAGATACCCTTCTATAAACAAGCAAGCATATCCTTTGAACATATCCAGCGAAAGATCTTCTGCCTTCAATGTAGAAGCCGCCCCCAAATAAGTGCCGAAAGTACGTTCCCCATCAGGAGAAATGAAAGTAGAGGCTACACCGGACGGAAGAGTAGTGGAAAGCAATAAATCCGCCTCTGTCCCATGCTTCAGCAGGCTATCTCGGAAAAAGTTACCATAAAAGTCATTGCTCACTTTTCCGATAAATCCCGTACCTGCACCAAGGCATGCCATTGCCCGAATTGCGTTTCCGGCAGAACCTCCGTTAGCCAGGTGCGTCTTCATCCGGCTGAAATACTCACTAATTTTCAAGAACTTATCTTCATCAATCAGCGTCATGCTTCCTTTCGGAAGCTGCATCTCCGTCAAAATATTATCATCCTCAATGATTGCCAGCGCATCGACCAAAGCATTGCCCAACCCAATTATTTTATCCATCTTCGATATTTTTTTTGCAAAGATATTGCATATTTCAAAATATCCTATTACTTTTGCAGCGCATTTGAGAAAAAACAACATTCTTCCTTAGCTCAGTCGGTTAGAGCATCTGACTGTTAATCAGAGGGTCCTTGGTTCAAGTCCAAGAGGAAGAGCGAGAAAAGCTTGAATGTATATTCTTCCTTAGCTCAGTCGGTTAGAGCATCTGACTGTTAATCAGAGGGTCCTTGGTTCAAGTCCAAGAGGAAGAGC
>NZ_JAMZEE010000037.1:0-41391 GCF_024704895.1 Bacteroides muris (ex Fokt et al. 2023)
TAAGTATAATTAATTAGATACAAGTAAGTTACATGCGAATATAAGAGCGGGAGATTTTTCTTTTTAGAGGAAAGGTACAATATTTTTCCGATATTGTTCGTTATCCCTTAGCTTTTGGGTCGCAGAGCAGATTCTCCTCCAAAATTTTCACTAAGTACCATATTTTTATCGTATTTATTTGTAAACTTACAATCATCTTCTTTCGGAAAGAAAATCTTGCAACGAAATTGTTGTAATGCCTAATCCGAGAGCCTTGGATTGCAAGAGATTGTCGGAAGTCAACAATATAGGATTCTTATCCTCTGTTTTATATCTTAGTGCAACGGAAAGAATAAGACAATCGGCTTTTTGTGCATCGAAACCATTGGGAAGCAAGGACGAGTCGCCTTCTTCCATGCTAGAATAATTATTAAGAAAAGCCTTGTTGATGTTTTTAACCGCATCGTTGAGTGCTTTCTTGTCAATACTTTGTTTCAATTTTAAACGATTAAGTTCTTCCAATACTGTAGTGGGAATCACAACTTTATACTTTCCTATTTTTGAGATAATGGTTGGACATTTTACAAACACATTCGTGTCAATAATGAAAATATTCTCCTTGTCTGCCACAATCTCCTTCAAATGTTTTTCAGGCAGATTGATTTTCCCAAGAACCGTTACCTTTAATTCACCAGATGTTATGGTTTGAGTCATGGATGGGTTTAATGCTGCAACTTTGTTTTCATTGATTTTCAGCAAGAAGCGTCGAACCTCATCTGACATGAAGTTTTTGAGAATCATCCTATCAGCAACAATTATAGTACAACGGCTTGCACGAGATGTTGCTACATTAAAAAGTTCGCTGTCAAGAGAATAGATAACAGAAGCATTGGGGATGAGAAAAATGGTATAATCGACAGTCAATCCCTGTATTCTGTCAACAGTTTCTATTTTCAGATTGTCGGGAATCTCCTCGCTGTACAGTTTCGTGATGAATGTCTTTTGCAATTCCTTGACCGTTTCTTTGAACTTGGATAGAATTGCTATTTTAGCTTCGGGACTTTCTTTCAATATTCGCTCAGTCAAATCAAAGGCAACATTCAACGCATTTACAGGTTTCTTATCTCCTATTTTAAGTTCTAAATCCACCAAAGACGGTCCTCCCAATCTATTCAATACAGGCAAGGATGTTTGTATCTCATCAACACCTGCAACCGAGTTCAGTTCATTGTTGTAGAAGACACCAGTGAATTCAGCTCCTCTCTTAGTCAAACGGAATGTATCGCTCAACATGAATGTTGGCATAGGAATATTATTGCAAAGAGTATCAAATCCTTTCACAATAGGACTCCATCCACAAGTATTGATTTTGTCTTCATTGGTTTTAACAATAGGAGCAAGCTGCTTCTGGTCTCCTATCCATACGACTTTGCTTCCTAACTTCTTCGATGCGGCAATCATTGGTAGTAACGCCTGACTTGCTTCGTCTACTATGACATAATCAAAAGGAGTAGTTTCAAGCATGTCTTTAGCCCACCCACTTGAAATGTAGAACGTGGCAAGCGAGAGATGACCGGGCGTGGCATTGCAAACGTTTCCTTCATTTGCCACCAATTTAGGTAATTCGTGTCGCTCGTCTATCGTCAGGCTTGTCTTTGATACTTTGCCACTTTCAAGATACGGTTTCAAATCCTCTTTGGAAGCAACGACTTTCAATGCTTCATTAGTTAGTGCTGTTACCAACACGCTTTTTCTTTCTGACAAAAGCTGTGCGACTAACCTTCCCATCCTATATGTTTTACCTGTTCCAGGGGGGCCTTGAATGGCAACAGTATTATGAGATTCCAAACTACGCAGAATGTGGATATTCAGGTCTTCTGTCGCGGCAACCTTTTGTGGATTCCATGTGCTTTCTTCAACAGAAAAATAATCTAAAATTTCTTTTGTCGCTTTACATTCAGAGTTTTGGACAATATCTTTCAAGTTGAGTAGATATTTCAATGGTGGGTCGTTAGGCCCGAAGGCAATGATTGGATTTTGGGATTCAAGCAAATTTGCAAAATCCACGGTAATATTCTTCACCCCAACCAAGCAAAATGCAGGGTCTTCTGATTTTGAAATCCAGACGCAATGTGCATCAGAGTAATCACATTGATATTGTTCCCGAAGGTCTGCCCAAGCACAATCACCCCAATTCTTGTAACTTGCCATCTCGCCGATAAAACAAGATGCTGTCCAGAAAGAATTTTTACGAGGCATGTTGTCAGAGATACGCACTTTGAAGATGGAGAAATCTCCTCTAAAGCCAACAAACTTGCCAACAAATACTTCGCCACGTTCTTTCAGAACTGTAGCTTTAGTTGCAATCAGACGACCATACTCCTTCATCTGAGTATCATACTCAGTTTCAAGAAATGCTATATAATCTTCTCGTTTGAACTTCATAATGAATCCTCCTCTGAATATAGGTTCTGCACTCCTTGCTTTTTTGCATAGATATTCTTGACAGATTTTGCATTGCCTGGGATTCGAAAGGATGCGAAGTTGAAGTGCATCTCATTGAAATATTTCAATAGTGATGAAAAACTATTCAATCTGTCTTCGTGTTCATCCACATTAAGATTTTCTGAATCGAATGTGATAGAGAACGTTGACTGTTTTTTAACGAGATTGTCTTTAGGGACTTCTACTATCTCATTATTAGACCGATACACCAACAGCTTAGCGTTTTCTTTTACAACCCATTCCCATTCCGTTGGATTTACCTTGAATGGTTCTGTTTCAGTTCTATAGCTTTTAAGAACTATTTTAATTGTCTCTCCTAATTCGTCTTGAACCTCCTCGTTTGAATAGCAATATGGAACACCATCCTCATCGCATTCTCCATATCCTGTTGGGAACTTCCAGTCTGGACGTTCTTCCATTAGTTTTTGCTGTGCTTGAAGTTGAGCCTCATACATCTTTCGTTTAGACATTTCGCTTTCTTCCAAACCAACTTTTGCGGTTCGTCCCGACTTTAATCTCTCCACTTCCTGTTTCAGGCGGGCGTTCTCGTCCTCTAGTTCCTTGTTACGGCTGCTCAAATCCTTAAAATCTGCAATGTGAGTCACAAGTTCTGTCAAGTCTTCTTCATTCAAACTATTCTTCAAGGTCTGCAATTGCTGTCTTTCATTTTTAGTCCAGACAACATTCATGCTAACAGAATCTTTGATAGGATACACTTTGGGGAAATGGTTTTCATCAAACAGGCTCTTGTTTGATTCGCCCCATTCGTCAATCAACAAACGTGTAGCATTTCTGAAGTTTTCATCTTCCCAATTTAAATTATTGCTATAGAGCTCCTTAATTCTTCCATCAATATAGGCATAAGCATCCGCAGAGTTTTTCTGCTTGGAGATTGTTGCTACACAACGTGGGTCAATAAGGATATTGTAGTAGTTGTTCGCTTCATCAGAAATCAATGCAATAATGTCTTTAAGCGGTTTATCTATACTTTCAGCTTCTTTATAAAGTCTGTCTTTAGCGACAAAGTTTCCTGCTTGATTTGGATATATTGCCTTGTTTGAAAATTGAAGATTGCGACTTTCAATATATTTGTATAGCACATTTAGATTCTCAAAAAACTCATCATCGCTAGTTGAAAGTTCATCTAAGAAGGTTTCCGTATTTGCTTTCTTTTCAATTACAGAAACTATATCACGGCAAATAAACTCATTGATACGAAGCCATAGTTTGCTGTCAACGACCTCAATGGATTCTTCTATTCCTTCACATTTTCCAGGCAGAAAATAACGAGCAATATTCTTTAATGCTGTTTGAGTAATTGAGACATTCTCGTTTTCGGAACTTGTTATTGGTAGAACCTGTATCAAGTATAATGCTACTTGGCGCAGGGTTTCCTCACTGTACTTTCTATACAGGGCATAGCTATTGTATGTATTTGAATTATTCCAACTCTGGTAGCCTAATGTTGCGTTTGATAAATCTGAGGCAAAGTCTGCGATATCTTTTGCACTTGTCTTTCCCAATGATTTTAGGTCAATAGCATTGTCCAACAGAATATCTTTGTATGACAGTCCTATTTTCCCAAACACATCGTTCTTCAATACCTCTGGAATACCATTGTCAATGAACAGATTCTTAGAAAGGCAGAATTTCCCATTTTGGTTAGGGACTATCGCCTTATTATTCATTGTTGCCAAGGTAATACCTAAACTAAGAATTGTATCATTCAACCACTTTGCGCCTAATCCGACAGGAAGATTTGTCAAAAAATTCTTTGACTCAATAGTGGAGATTATATAGTTGATAAGCCACTTGTCCGTTTCCTCCCAAGCCGCTTTATTCAATGAATTATCAGCAACCGTTTGTGCGTCCTGCCATTGAAAAAGTTCTTTTGTAATTGTGAATATGCGTGAACGCTTTGTTACAAACACCTGTTCATATTTGTTGCTATCTGACACAACTATAGAAATAAGTGGCTGTAATTTCGCGAGTTTGGTTGCATCTGTATAAGCAGGGGTGTCAATAATACCTTTTGCCAAACTATTCACTTTGGCAGAATAACTCGTAGAATTAAATTTACTATCCAACGAAATGGTTGTTATTGATTCATGAAGGAGTAACGGCTTCATATCTCCATCGAGCTTTGCTAAAACGTCAAGAACTATACTTGTAACACCCTCGCCTTGCTTGAAACCTTCTTTGTCCTTCTTCAAGAACGTTCCGTTCATGTTTGGCAAAAGAGCATACTTTTTGAGCAAAAGCTCATCCTGAGACAACACGAAAGCTAAAAATTTGTTGTACCATACAAATTTATCACTGTCTGAAACAACATCAAGAGAGTCCATAGAACTTCTGGCTTCAATGTCAGCACAAACATCATCTGTTGTCCACAACCTTATTTCATCATCTTTCCAAAGAATGTGTGCCCATTTACTATTGTCAGCAACCAATTTTTCAGAGTATAGTGAAGTGAGCAAATCGAGTAAGGTGTCCTCCGATTTTTGATTGCTTTCTTTAGCAATAATGCAATCTGACAACCTAAGAAGTGTTCCTGATGTAGATAAAGGAGTTACTATTGGATAGCTTGTCAGTATCTCTCGCAGTGCTGAGATAACAGATTTCTTGTACCAATCCTTATCTAATTTCTCGTGGTCTTTTAACGACTTCAATCCATTGCACAGGTTGAAAAAACTATTGAACTTTTCTTCAGAAAGATATTCAACAATAATCTTGAATACATCAGGTAGTTTATAAAGAATTTTCTGGTTGATACCAACCTCTGTAATTACATTTTTCTCTTCGTCTATTGTAATTCCATTGAGAATCAAGCTCTGTCGCTCGCTGTCTGGTTCAAAATCTGGACTATTCACGAATATCGGCATCTGTATTTGCCCTTCAATGCCGACCAATGGGAACACACAGAACAATGACGTTTTGGTGTCTGTACTTACTATGTTCTTATTGCTATCAACTTCACAAGCAGCTTGTAATCTTATAGAACGTTCCGCCTTGTATTTTGCTGAAAGTTCTTCATCCAACTCTTTTGTTGAATAAGATATAAAAGTCCGAATCACAGGCTTTGTATCACCAGCAATAATTCTAAACTGAGTCTGATGAAGTTCGTTTGTGATTGGAGTATCTGATATACGTTCAATTGATGTCCTTTCTCCATTGTCTATTAACTCGACAGAAGATAATTCTTTGCAAAATAATAGAGTTTGTGCAATATTTTCTTTGAAGTTCTCTTTGCCTAATTGTACTGCACGACGGCCCGATTCTGAATTGACATGATAGGTATATGTGGTCCAGTCGTATGGCTCGCTATTATATAGTTCAGATGCTCTCATCTTGTCAAGACCTTCAAGAAGTTCTTTTTTGGTAAAACCATCTCTATACATAGTTACAGAAAAGCCGATGATTGCATTTTCATCGCCATACATATTACTCTCAATTGTTACAACTTTGGAAAGGCAGTGCGTGGTTAGGAAACCCGTTCCGAAACGTCCTGTACTCTCAGCGTTTTCCTTGTCTTCACTGTATTTATATAGTAATCCCAATCTTGCATCAGCTGTAAATGGGTCGCCATCATGCTGAAACTTAACCAAGTCGCCATCAATAAGAATTCGAGCCTTAATGCTATCTCGATTCGGATTGTTTGTTATCGTATCTTTTGCATTTTGTAGTAACTCCCAAATCCATCTTTTCCTATCAATGTCATTTGGTTGATTGAGTTCCCTTAAGCGTTTACTTACATTGCTGATATACATTTTATCAAGCAATTTTTCTAAAGCTTTTTCTGTTGATTTAGGGGCAGATATTTGCATATGTATTATTTGGATAAATATTTTATTTTGTCTCTAATTCTTTTTCAATCTCTTCAATCGTAGGCAGACTGCCCCGGAAGTCTTTAGGCAAGGCCTGTCCCAACTCATAGTCGGAAATGCCGATAGGCTTCTGAATGTCGCGCAGGGCGTATTCCGCCTTGATGCGGTCTTTGCTCTTGCAAAGCAGCAATCCGATAGTGCGGTTATCGCCCTCACGACAAAGAATATCATCCACAGCGGAGCAATAGAAATTCAGTTTGCCGATATACTCCGGCATAAACTCCGTATCTTTCAACTCAATCACCAGATAGCGGTGCAGGAAGGCGTTGTACATCAATATGTCAATGTAGTAGTCATCGCCCGACACCTCGATGTGGTACTGCCGCCCCATAAAGGCAAATCCGGCTCCCATTTCCACAAGGAATTTCTCTACATGATTGACCAAGCCGATTTCCACATCACGCTCATTGTATTGCTCTGTGAAAGTCAGCATGTCGAATATGTACGGGTCTTTGAGCATGGATTTCACATCGCCAGCTTCCGGTGCAGGCAGTGTTTCTGTGAAATTGTTTGCCAATGCACCATGCTTGCCGTAGTCGTCCAGCTTGATGGCTTCTTGCAGATAGCGTGTCGTCCAATGATTGGTAATGCTTTGCACCATATACCAATACCGGGCGCGAATATTCTTGACCTGCTTTATCAAAACAAGATTGTGCGTCCAATCCAGATGCTTGACAGGGAGGGTAAAATTATATTCGCCTATTTGCGAAACCAACGATTTCGTAATTGATTCGGGATTATTTTCTAATTGCGAAATCAGTGATTTCGTAATTGGAGCAGTTGCCACTTTTACCATCGTAAGCTCCTGATTATATTCGTTGAAGAACTGCATCATGTACTGCATATTGCGTACGGAAAAGCCTTTAATATCGGTATAATCGTTCTTCAAATCCACAGCCAACCGTTGTAAGGTTTTCTTGCCCCAACCGTCAGCGTCTTGGCTTTGCTGCAACATTTCGCCCACGTCCCAATACATCCGAAGCATCTCTTCGTTGGCGGCATAAATCGCCCGTTGCTGGGCAATCAGCACTCTGTGTTTGATTTTGCGCAGCAATACCGCATACCCCCTAAAGTTATCCGTCAAGTTACCAGTTACTTGTATGTTGTTGTCTTTAGCCATATTCCTCTTTAATTTATTTGCAAAGTTACTCATTTTATTTGTTTGTGCTTCAAAATATTACGATTATTTGAACATACCTCTACATGGGTTATCTTCTTATTGAAACTCCTTTCTTCTGCTGTTGGTCATAATGTCCCTCCACCACGTTATCGACTTCCCGTCTAGCTTTGATTTGCTCCCGGTTATCCAATTTGCCTTTCTGTGTGGCTGTGATATACAGGAAATCTCCGGCAGCTTGGTGCAACTGTTTGTCGTCACCGAACAGGTTAAGGGCACTCTTGATGTCCGACACCTGTTCCGCATCGAAACGTGGCTTGTAATAGCCCCTTGCCAAACGGATGACACTGTTTACCGCCTTGCGGAAGATATCGTTTGTTTTGAGCAACAAGAAACTAAGACTGCCGATAATCAGGTTCTGCCACGAAATGCGGTTTTTGAGCCTCGCTGTTTCCTCTGTATGTGCCGCCTCCTTACGGTTGAGTTCGGACTGGTACTTGGCTTCCAGCTTCATCAGTTCACGGTGGTGGTCGCTCTGCATGACTTGGATTCTGCCCTGCAACATTTCTATGGTTTCCTCGTGCGTGGAAATCTCATGTCGCAAGTCCTCTATTTCGCCTTTCAGAACCTTTGACTTGCCCGTAGCCCAACCGACAGCGGCATCAAGAAGTTCACTACCTTTCTCCCTGTTCAGCTTGGAGCGTTTTTCTTTGATAGCCCTGTCAAGGTCTTCACTCTGCCGTTCCTTTTGATTGGCAGTCTCGATAAGGGAATTGGCTCTGCTTTCCGCCTCCTGCATTTTCTGATTGGTCATTTCCAACTGATACTCCCGATACTGCCTTGTGGCATCAAGGCGGTTCATCTCCTCTTTCTGCTTCTCGATGATGAAGTCGTTACGCTCCAGATGCTCCTTACCTGTCTCGGCTTTGGACTGCCCACGTTTCATCAAGAGAATATCAGATGCCAAGGTCTGCATTTCCATCATATCATTGTCGTTGAGCTTTTGGCTCTTGCCCGTGTCGTGGTTCATCCAGTCGAATACGATGTGTGCGTGGTAATTCGGCTTGAACCATTTTTCGCCTACTTGGAAGCTCTCCCTGTCATTGGCTTCAGGCTGTCCGCTCAGCCAATGTCCCTCGTCCTTGTGCAGGAAGATTTGAAGCGGTGTGATGCCCCAGCGTCTTTGGCACTCCTCGCCAAATTTCTTCACGTCTGCCAGTGTGGTGTCCGGTTTGATGAATAACACACCCTCACGAATGGGTGAGCATCCTACCACTTTGATGATTTTTCCGTTCTTGCCTTTGCGCTCCCGTTCTTTTTCCTGCATGGCACGACCTGTCTTTTCCTTTACCATCCGTTTGATGTTGCCGTAGTGCGTTTGCAGGTCGGGATTGCCGAAGTTCGGGTTTATCCACTGCTCGTTGTCGGCAGAGAGTTCCGGCACGATATAGATTTTGGATGTACCGATATTACGCATATACTCGGCAGTCCTTCGGTTATGAGCCTCGCTTGACTTGGTGTTGCAAGGCTTGATATGTATGCTTGATTTTGTTGCCATTTTTTTAGAATTTGATTTGTTGATGAAAATATTTTCCGCTGTCCGCTCATAACCGCAATGGGTTATTAGGGCATCGCCTTAATCGGAGGGTGCAGGGAGAGGGTCACTTCCTGCTCCGGGTTCTTAGGGGTGGAAGCCTCTGAGCGGAGTTTCCAAAGAGAGGATCACTCTTTGGTCGGGTTGCATAGGGCTGACAGCCCTTGCCGGGTTCTCAGGGCAGCGTCCTGAGTGGGACGGGGCAAAGCCCAGCCCCTCGGGAGAGCCCACAACTACGAAAGCGAAGCGTGTAGTTATAGTGGGCTATATCAAGGGCAAGCCCTTGTCCGTTCACCACAGCCTTTGGCTTCCGCTCTCCTGCCGTCAGGGAGGGTTTCAATCACTGCTTCCGATTGGACTTGCACCGACCAATACAAGGTCTAAATCATCTATCAGCTTTTGCAGGACGGGGTTCTTCTCTATCATCCGTTGGAGGATTTTTTCAACTTCTACCAAGTGGTTGGATGTACACATCAGCTTGCCCTCCTGTATCTGGTAGATAATCCAGTCGGCTATGTCTATGTGGTCAGCCCTTTGTTTCGGCGTGGCGTTTCTTTCGATGATGTCAGATACAATAGCCCTGCAAAATGTCATGCTCCCGGCACGTTGTTTCCACTCTGCATATCCGTCCACATCGGGAAAGAGAAGCACGATTCGCCCGGTCAGCGCACGGAGCTTTTCTTCTCTCATCTGGCTTTTGCCTCCTGTCGCCAGCCATACATAGCCGGGGAAGATAGCCGAACCGATGACGGCACTCTTTTCGGATTCCACCAAGACCACCACCTTGCCGGGGTTGCTTTTTAGCAGATGTTCCCCGAAAAGGCATTGGGAGAGCTGCCACTCCTCCGGCAAAACCTGTTGCTTTTTCAGTATGCTGTGTATCCAGTTCACTGCCGATGTCAACCCTCTTTTGATACGGTGTCCGTCTTCGGGATTGTAATGCATTACCTTGCCTGTACGTACCTTGTCGTTGCGGTCTATCTGCCAGAAGATGACAGCCTCGTCACGGGTAGCCCCCAAACGGTATTCTTCCAACAACCGGGTCAATACTTCTCTTGCCTTGCTGCCGTAATAGGCGGTAAGGAGCGTGGAAAGGAAACGGAAGAAGTTGCTGTGAACGCTCTGTGATTTTTCCACATAGTTGGTCGGTATGTAACATACCGTAAGCGGTAGTAACGGCTGCTTGGTCGGTTGTTTCATCCTTTGCCCACCAAAAGAGAAATCCTTTGCTGTATGACATTCGGGATGTTCCTGAAAGTATTGCTTGGGGGTGTAGTGATACCCACAACCGCTTTCATGGTTACATCTGCCGACCGATGGGTGAAGGGGTGTGCCCTGTTCATCCACATAATAGGCAAAGGAGCGCCTGTCGCCACAATTCGGGCAAGTGTGCCGTGTAGCCGTTCCTTTATATCTCTGTAACGAATAATTACTCATTGTCTGCCTCCTTTGTTTTTCCGTTGGTTATTGTGCTGTCCCGTCCTGTCCCATTGTCCCGGTTCATAGGGCATGGGACAGTGGGACACCTTGGGACACTTGGAATGTTTTGACATATGACCCTCTTGTTTGCAGGATCGCTTACCATTGGAATGAAGCCATTATCCTTTATAACAGTATGTATAATAGGATTTTTCATGGCTTATCCTCCTTGTTATTGTGTTCAGAAAACAGTTCCGCTTGCATTACTTCCTTGATTGTCCCAAGTGTCCCATCCTGTCCCGTTGTCCCACTTGCCGTGGGTTGGGACGGTGGGACACTTGGGACAGCCGTCTTATCGCCATCTTTGCTGCGCTGGATAATCCGGCTGACGGTGGATTTGCCGCAATTCACCTGTGAGGCTATCTCCCTTACTGACCTGCCCGATTGGGACAATTGCAATATCAGGCAGTTCCTTTGGCTCGATTCATTGTCGCCCAACTTTTTCAGATGCTCCTTTTCCGTGGAATATCCCCTATGTACAAACTGCAAGAAGGCATCCACCTTTTCAATCTCATAGATGATTACATTGTCCGCATCGTATGAGTATGTGCCATAGCGTACTTTCAACTGCTTCACATAGCGAAGTCCGCCATCCTGCGCACTTTTGCCGATGGCAAACACGCTGTCAAAGAAGTCGTAGAGCCGCTTGCTTCCTGCAAGGTCGTTGGAGGTGATAGGACAGTCCAAGGAGCGTTTGGGCGTATGAGCCAACACGAGGATGGACAGCTCGTATCTCTTTTTGAGGTTGTTAAGCTGTATCATCAGCCGCCCTGCGGCATCACCTTTCTCCATGGCGCAGCACAGATAGGTAAGGTTGTCAACGATAAAAATCTTGCTGGCGGTTTGCAATGCCATCTGCTCGATGCTGCCGATAATGGCTTCCTCAAAATTTTCCTCCAACAGTGAGTTACAGTCAAGTGATACCCGATACAGCCTTTCGGGAAAGGTGTAGAGGTTTCCGTGTTCGTTAGTGTATCGGAGTTGGAATTGTTTATCGGACAACTCAAAGTCCAGATACATCACATTATTGGTTCGGGCAATGCGGTCGGCTATCTGCACGGCAAGGATGGACTTGCCCACGTTGGAGTCGGCAAAGAGGCAGGACAGCTCCCCCTCGTACCAGAAACTGTCCCACAGCGCACGGGGCGTGGGCAGCAGCGATGCTTCGAGTATGGTGCGGTTGGCTGTCTTGATGCTCATCACACCGATACTCTCCGGCATACCGCTCCGCGCTTGGGAAGCCCTCGCAAGGTCGCCATGTATCATGCCGATATAATTCTTATCCTCTTCCATGGCTTTTACCAGTTACGTTTGTTGGGTTTGCGATGGTGCGATGAGGATATGGACTCGTTCAGTTCCTCATCGGACAGTGGCACGGGATTCTTCCGGGAGGATTCCAGCCACTTGTCCAATTCGTCACGGTAGAGGCAATAGCGTTTGCCGGGCTTGGTGGCAGGGATGCTCCCGTCCGACAGCTTCATGTAGAGCGTACCTTTGGGGATGCCCAGATACTCTGCCGCTTCATCCACCGACATGGGGACATGGGTGTCCACAGCCTTTGCATTGTTTGTACTGTTCTGCTCGGTGAGCAGGCTTTTCAGGCTCATCACCTCGTTCCGAAGTTGAGCCACGACCTCCGGAAGGTCGTTGAATGTAAGATTTACTTTTTCCATTTTGCGATTCGTCTCTTTTGTAAGACTTGCCGCAAAGGACTGCAATGATAGGATCGTGAATATCTTCACGAAAAAATAATTCCCGAATAACGATACCCAACCGTGAATGATGGGTAAAGTTGTTCGGGAAACACTATTAAACAGGCTGTTAAGTAGTTTTGGTACTTGTCGTTATTGCTCAAAGACGGGATGATTTTTACTCTTTTTGCAAGTAACCATTCGGATAATGGAAATCCAGCTTGCCGTCTTCGGGTTCGTCAATGGGAATCGGTGGCTTTAACGGGTCAATCCTAAAGTTCTTGATGGTCGCTATATCCGTTTCGGCAAACTCGCGAGGGAAAAGTTCTTTGACGAAACGGGCGCGGTTATCCCCCATTGTAATATCTCTTGTACATGCAACGCTCCGCTATGTTCCATATGAAATGACGGAGCGGAATATTGGAGATGTCCTGTGTCAGCCGCCTTTTTATCGGCTTCGGCTTGTAGTTGTTCTTGTTCATCCAGTTGCTTACCTCGTTGCAGACATGGTTCACGGTCTCTTCGTCAGCGATACGGGGCATGTAAAAATGTATATACTCCACGACCATGCGGATGCGTCTCTCATTTTCCTTGTCTTGCTCATCTTTATAACTTGAACGGATTTCTTCGTGACGCTTCGGGTCGATATTCAGTTCTATGGGTTGGGCATCGGAGCTTGCCTCTTCCGCTATCTGCGTTACAGGTTCTATTGTATTCTGCGGTTCTTCTTCCTGCAAGGCTACGGTTTCCGTAGTAATCTCTTTCATCTCCTTTTTGCCGGACTTGATTTTGTAAAGCTGGTAAGTGTCAAAGATAATTGTCTGGAAGGATAAGTAGAACAGCCAGCCCAACAGGTTGCTGCACAAGAATACTATCAGCCTTACAAAGTTGTCTTGGTTGAAACTCTCGGCAACGATAAGCGTTATAAAGAATGAGATTAGGCAGATGGTAAAGCCGATGAAGCCTAAAATGATATGTTTGTCTTTGACGGATGAATCCATATTCCATTCGGGTATTACTGGTTACTGTCTGAATTTTGTGCAAAGTTAATGCTATTCTTCTGATTATTATTCATTACCCGTAGTCAGAGGGTTCTTTTTCAGCGTTTTTCACCAAATTGCCAAAATCATACTCAATTATCATACTCTGATGGCTTGTAGGGATGGAAACAGAGGGAGCGGTTAATAATACCTTGACCGCTCTCTCCGAATTTCCGTCTGCTTATAACCGCCTTATGCTTCCTTGCGTTTCAGGGTTATCTTGTCCACCACGTCACACATCTGCTGTGCTGCCATTTTGGAATATATCTGTGTGGTGGTAATGTTCTTGTGTCCCATATAGGCTTGGATGACAGCCATATCCGTGCCCATTTCCACATGCAGGCTTCCGAAGGAATGCCGGGCGTAATGGAACAGAACCCACCGAGCACACGTCGGCAAACAAGTGACGATAAAACGTAACCCGTTTGAAATGAGCGGATTTTCATTCTTCTGCCAGATGCCGGAAACGCAACGGAGTGCGGAATATTGAGCCATTTCAGTTACCAAGCCGTTAGCCGTCAGTTACCGAAGCAAGGACAGGTAACGCACGGAAAATGAATTTGTTGTAAGTCCGTGCCGATTGCACTGATACGCACCGTTCTGCAAATCAATGGACGCTTACTCATAAGTTAATTTTGCGACAAAAACAGTAAGCGTATGAAAGTTGAAAAATTCAAGGTGCTGCTCTACCTGAAAAAGAGCGGAACGGACAAGTCGGGCAAAGCCCCGATAATGGGAAGGATAACGGTGAACCGTACGATGGCACAGTTCGGATGCAAGCTGTCGTGCAAGCCGGAGTTGTGGAACGCGAGGGAAAGCCGTCTGGACGGCAAGAGCCGCGAGGCGGTGGAGACCAACGCGAAACTGGACAAGTTGCTGCTTGCGGTTAATTCGGCGTTTGACACGTTGGTGGAACGTGGGCAGGACTTTGACGCAACGGCGGTCAAGGACTTGTTTCAGGGAAGCATGGACACGCAGATGACATTGCTGAGAATGACCGACCGTATCCGCGAGGACTTGAAGTCGCGTATCGGCATCGACCGTGCCAAAGGAACCTATCCCGGCTATTACTACATGAGAAGGACATTGGGCGAATTCATCGAGTGGCAGTTCAAGACGAAGGACATCGCTTTCGGGCAGCTTTTCGAACAGTTCATACACGACTATCAGAACTATGCCATGGACGTGAAAGGCTTGGCGGTGGACACCGTGCGCCACTATCTTGCTATCTTGAAAAAAGTCTGCCGCATCGCCTACAAGGAGGGGTATGCGGAAAGATGCTTCTTTGCAAATTTCACCTTACCGCAAAAGACAGAGCGTACACCGAGGGCGTTGAGCCGTGAGGACTTCGAGAAGATACGCGATGTGGAGATACCCGCATGGCATACCACGCACATCCTTGTGCGTGACCTCTTCCTGTTTGCCTGTTATACGGGGACCGCCTATGCAGATGCGGTGAGCGTGACAAGGGACAATCTGTACACCGATGACGAGGGATGCCTTTGGCTTAAATACCGCCGCAAGAAGAACGAGCTCCGGGCGAGCGTGAAACTGCTGCCGGAAGCACTCGCCCTGATTGAGAAGTACCATGATGACAACCGCCCGACGCTGTTCCCGATGGTATACCATCCGAACCTCCGCCGGCACATGAAATCCCTTGCCGTCCTTGCAGGGGTGAGCAGCACCTTGTGCTACCATCAGGCACGTCACTCGTTCGCCTCGCTGATTACGCTGGAAGCCGGAGTGCCGATTGAAACCATCAGCCGGATGCTGGGTCATTCCAACATCCAGACCACACAGGTCTATGCCCGTGTCACTCCGAAAAAGCTGTTTGAGAACATGGACAGATACATCGAGGCGACCAAAGACTTGAAACTTATCCTTTAATCCTAAAACATTACATCTATGCGCAGTACATTTTCCATATTACCGTACATCAACCGTAACAAGGTGAAAGCTGACGGCACGACCGCCGTCCTCTGCCGCATCACCATAGACGGCAAGAGTTCCACGATGGCGACGGGCATCTATTGCAGACCGGAGGACTGGAACAGCAGCAAGGGAACCATCCGCACCGTCCGCGAGAACAACCGCTTGCAGGAGTTCAAGAAGTCCGTTGAACTTGCTTATGAGGATTCGTTAAAGAAACAGAACGTGGTGAGCGCAGAGATACTGAAGAACACGTTGGCAAGGAAAGCCGTCATCCCCACCAAGCTGCTGCAGATGGGCGAAAGGGAGCGTGAACGGCTGCTTGCCCGTTCAAAGGAAATAAACTCCACGTCCACCTACCGCCATTCGGGATATTACCAGAAATACCTGAAAGACTATCTCACATCGTTGGGCAAGGAGGACATCGAGTTCAGCGACATTACGGAGGAGTTCGGCAGTTCCTACAAGGCTTTCATGAAGCGCAACAAGAATTTCAGCGCACAGCAAATCAACAAGTGCCTGTGCTGGCTGAGCAAGCTGGTGTACCTCGCCGTGGACTACGAGATACTCCGCGCCAACCCGTTGGAGGACATGGAATACGAGAAGAAGCCCGCGCCGAAGCACAGGCATATCAGCCGTGCGGAACTGAAAGCCATCCTTGAAACGCCCATGCTCGACCCGTTGCAGGAACTTGGGCGCAGGGCATTTTTGTTTTCAAGCTTCACGGGGTTGGCGTATGTGGACATCATGCTGCTCCATCCGCACCATATCGGTGTGACGGCGGACGGCAGGCGTTACATCCGCATCAACCGCAAGAAGACCAACGTGGAGGCGTTCATCCCCCTGCATCCGATAGCGGAGCAGATACTCGACCTCTACAACACGACGGATGATACGAAGCCCGTCTTTCCGCTTCCGAGCCGTGACGAGATGTGGTTCGAGATACACGAGCTGGGCGTGGCGATAGGACGGAAAGAAAACTTGTCCTACCATCAAAGCAGACACTCGTTTGGAACTTTCTTGATTTCGGAGGGCATACCCATCGAGAGCATTGCCAAGATGATGGGTCACTCAGGTATAAGGACTACCCAGCGGTACGCGGAGGTTACTGACAAGAAGATTTCAAAGGACATGGACAACCTGATGGCGATCAGAATGATGTACGGAACGGGCAAATGGTACAAAAGACAAGAACTGCCAAAAGAAACAAACATTGATAATAAATAATATGAGGCATGACAATGGAACGGGGAATAATCACAATCACAGAAAACGGGGCGGTTGCCATGCCGACCGCTCCCGTTTGGATGACGCAGCAGGAAATGTCCGATGCGTTCAACGTGTTCGGCTGCGACATCCGCAAGGCTATACACTTTATCTACAAAAACATGGAATTGTTGGAAAGCGAAACGAAGCGGTACATCAAACAGGACAACGGGATAAACTACGATGTTTACAGTCTTGAAATGGTGATAGCCGTTTCCTTCAAGTTGAGAAGTAGGGAGAGCGTGGCTTTCCGGCGGTTCATCATGGGGAAACTATATGCCGCCAATCGGAAAGAACCGTTATATTTGTTCTTTTCGCCAGCGGCATATATACGAAAAGCCCCAAGTTGTTGATACGAAGGATATACGACCAGACAAGGTAAGGAATACGACCTGATGCTGTCTGGTCGTATTCCCTTTGTTCAAATTATGGATGCCGTCTGAACGCTTCCCTATAATTGGCGGCAAGCATCCGTTCGATGTCCGATTCCTTGTATAGAATCTTGCCGCCCAACTGGTAATAGGCGATTATGCCGTTGTTGCGGTAGTCCTGCAAGGTGCGTCGGCTCACTTTCAGCCGTGCCGACACCTCCTTGTCCGTCAGGAAGCGTTCACCGCCCAATGTCGGACGGCTGTTTGCCATAAAGTTCTCGATACCGTCCAGCAGACGGTCAAGGCTGTCGCCGAACTCGGCGACAAGCGCATGGTTCTTGGTAATCATTTCACTCATGCCATTGCAGATTTAGGTTTGTTCTCCACAGGCTTGACGATGCGCAATACATCCTCCGGTCGGTAAAACACCTTGTGGTTTATCTGCGAATAAGCCAGCGTGCCGTTGTCACGCAGCGTCTGCAAAGTGCGCGGACTGATGTTCAACTGTTGGCAGACCTCTTGGTTGTCCATCCAGCGGTTTAATGACTTGCCGCCTTGCTTGGCAAGGAGTTCGTTCACACGGTCTGAGAAACGGCTGAACTTTGCCGCCATTTCCTCAAACGCTTCTTTCTGAAAAATCAATACTTCCATTGTCGATACTGTTTTTTTACTGTTGATACTCGGTTTTGGACGCAAAGTAAATGGGCATTGCGCATCAAACGATGGGTTGGCACAATCGTGGCAGCTTGTGGCAGGGAGTGGCGTTTTCTGAGTTACTCCAAACCTATCCAACGAAATTTTGAGGGGAGCAAGTTTATGTTTTGGTGTCCCAAAACCGTCCGCTACACTTCCGAAAATGCCCCTCAGAAATAGCTGCAAATCCGTGGAAGGAAACTTGCACTCAGAAAAAACACAAAGAAGATAATACAATAAAATAGGAACAATAAATTAGAAGGAATTATAGGATGAAAGAAAATAAACCCGTTGGTTGAATTGAATTAGCGCATATTTTATTTTCTCGATTGGATGTTGTCTGGCAAAATTTACATATTGTATGAAAGTCATAGCCGCAATTTTACCTGCCATGCGAGTAAAGAACCCGCGGGATTGTTTGGCATAGTTGTGAATCATCATGAGATTGTCATTGATCTGAGAGAAGACGGTTTCAATGCGTTCCTGAGGTGTTTGTAAGCCCATGAAGGAGACCTCCAATTCTTTTGGTTCAGCCTACGCTTGCCGCAGTCATGTCGAAGGAATGGATTACGCCGCATATTCCGTAGACAGCGTGTAGTTTGTTTCCGTAATAGCATTGCCCTTGAGAGGAACGGTGTCCACAATCTGGCATTGTTCCCGTATTGTTATACTACGAATAACAAAAGTTGCTTATTTAATTTAAATTATTATCGGAACATGATAATTTTGTGGGCAAAAAACAGTAATTTTGTGTCGTAATACATCAATTAAATCAATATGGGAAAAACAGGATGTCTGAATAGATTGCGTGTTGTCATGGCAGACAAGATGCTTACTAATAAATGGCTAGCAGAACAAATGGGTATGTCGGAAATCACCGTATCGCGATGGAGATCCAACAAACTCCAACCCTCCTTGGCTCAATTAGTGGAGATTTCACGAATCCTTAAAGTTGAAGTTCAAGACCTCATAGAAATAAAATACAACGAAGAAAGTACACAACTGACAGAAGAAAATAAAATAGAGTACCGATAGAATATTTATGGCTACGATAACTCTTCAACAATACGCAAACCTAAAGAATGCCTCAATTGATGACATTCTTATCTATGCATCACGCAAGGGTCTTTTCTTCCCGAAAGCCCCCGAGCATGTGATTGACGATTCTGACCTTAGTCGGCTGGAACCTTCAAAGAGTTCGGTCAACTCTTCTGCTTCACCATACGAAGAGAGTAATGCCTTTACTTTTGAGAAGTTCCTAGACCAGAATTATGCAGAAGCCAATAAAGGTAAGATGTTTAAAGCCATAGCGTCTAAGGTATTGAACTATGGTGTATACGTTCAGTTTGATGGACATATAGGCTTTATCAAATTGGATGAACTGGCTTGGGGATTTCATAATGATGCAACAAGACTGATAAAAGAGGGCGATGAGTTAGATGTTGTAATCCTTGAATTCAAGAGCAATAAAATCCAATTAAGCAGAAAACAACTTTTGACGGATCCGTTGGTGGAGAATGCAGACAAGTTTCCTGTAGGCATGGTAGTTGAAGGTACCGTAGTAAATACTAATAAAAAACTTGCATATATAGATGTAGGCTTCGGCATAAGTGCAGACTATAAACTGACCAAAGAGTTCAAACTGACTGAGGGTTGTAAAGTTTCATGTGTGGTTACGGATATCAACATGTCAACCCATCGTATGAGTGTAATAGTTCAAGAAGTTACATCTCAGCCAACAAGTACGATAACTGTAAAAAAGAAAACAGCTCCAAACGCATATGAGCCTATTATTGGCTTCGTCAAGTTCTTTGACACAAAGAAAGATTTTGGTTTTATACTGGCAAACAACTACGGTGTTAGTTGTAATGAAACTGAACCTAATAGGATTATTGGCTTCTATCTGACGGGGAGTGAATGGAAATCTGATTCTTATCCAAGAGATAACGAATGGGTCATTTTTACTCCAAAATCGGGCCGTAGAGGCTGGAGTGCAACTGATGTCAAGCGAATTTCACCCGACTCGCATACTCTTTTAAAAGCCTTTGAGTACCGCGGTAAATTTGCTAGAATTGAGGGCTTTGACCAAAAGCACGATTCATACAACATAAATGTTATAAATAAGGTTGTTAGCATCCTTGCGAAAGACGGAGTTAATCAAATTATAGTCAATACACTAACTGACTATATAGAACTCAGCAATGCAGACCAACGTGACGCAATAATTGACGAACTGGTTTCTGATAAAGACACACGAAACTGTCTGTTAAACATAGTTACAAGTGGCATTGAGTTGAGTGAAACTGAAGGTACTGTAAGTCTGCGTAACAAAATGATATCATCTGTATTTGAAGAAGATTCGTATGATACAGATGTTATAGTCAAGCTGTGGAATGCAGGATATGATTTAGCAGACTATTTTAACGAATTAAGATATGCTCTGAACTTGTGGGCAGAATCAGATTCAGGTAAAGGCTGCAAATTTCTGGATGCCATCAAGTTGGAAGGCTTTCAGAAGTTATATTTGGAAGAACATCTGCCACTAATCAACGACAGTCTCTTATTATTGCTACGTAAGGTATTTGATGAGAAGAACCTTCCTTCAACACTTAAAGAAAGAATACTCAATGCACGAATGACAAATAGCAACTTGGATTTGTCCGATGTACAACAACTATGGACTTCCGGTTATGACTTGTCGGGCTACTATGATGTTGTCAGGACTCTTATAGCCAAGAGTCTGGATGGACATAGGACGGAGTTAAGAACCTTTCTTGGCACTATAAAGTTGGAGGGATTGTCAGTTCTGTATTCATCGGACACCTTAGGATTCAGCAGCAATGATTTCATATTATTTCTTCGTAGTGTATATGGCAAAAAATTTGCTGAATATCTTGCAAAGGCAGAAAATCTCAAGGATGAATATAAGGTTCTTTGCTTCCTTGATATCGTAGACATAAATTTACTGAACCGTATCTCATCTTGGGATGCGGTTGCAATTTGGTGCAATACACTTAAGCCCGCTCAAATGCTTGACTTTGTCAAGAATTATGTTGCGGTAGCCAATTTTGAAAACGAGAACTTCCTGGAGAAATTGGATGCCAAGCTAGTTGTAAACGCAATTAAAACAGCCGAAGAGACGGAACAATATCAACTGCTTAAAGTTCTTCCTGACGATTACGCTAGGAATCTAGTTATAGAAGAGTTTGTTGAAACAAAGCTCTACAAGCAATTTGTGAAGGAATGGTGGAATACGGAAAAGGCTGAGGTACCCTACGTTGTATTTGACCTTGAAACGGATGGCGAAACAATCAAAGAGTTCGCCTTTCTTAAGGAGGATAACATGCGCAGTTATGAATCGGAGGATCAGCTCCGTTCGTTAGGTCGTGCTTTAAATCGGCAGGATATCGTAGTAGGACATAATATCAAGGAATGGGATTTACCTATTCTGGCGAAGAAAGGAATCACAACCAACCAGTTTGTATGGGATACGCTGGAAATTGAGATCCTTCTTAACCCATGCCGATATGCCTATTCTCTACACACCAAGCACAATGCAGCGGAAGATACAGAACTCACCAATGAACTGTTTTGGAACCAACTATATCGCCTGTCAAAAGACAAATCACTTTGTGATAGCTTGAGAGATTTCTTACCAGCGCAGATTAACAATATTCTTGCCACTCTTCAGCAGGATATATATGCTGAATACTTTAAGAAGACTGCTAAAACATCCAAACAATTCTTTCAGGAATTGCGTTCTCTTGACTCAGAGGTGGAGAAAAAACTCAAAGAGATTGCCAAGCTGGGCACAGTAAGTAACTCTGATGCGGAGCGTGTGCTTCTGATTGCTCCAAAAAGTCTGTGGCCAAGAATAGCGCAATATATACCTGTGCAATATCCTTCTGACGCAACCGAAGACTACAAGGAAATCAACAGAGAAGTCCTAGATGAACATCCGTTAAACAATAAGTTGTGGAACTGCGTGCTAACACGTTTCTGTGACATATGTGCTACGCCACTCTTCTGCAACTTGGCTCAGTATCTTCGTGTGGAAAACGAGGGATCAAGTAAGATTACATTCACCGAAGATAGTTTGGCAGAGTATCTTACTAAGCCGAAGAGTAACATAGATTGCATTGATATCGATTCGTTCTCAGACAAAAAAATATATGATAACAAGTATGCTCGTATTTTTACCATAGGTGCGGAGCTTCAAGACCGCGTCCATAAATGCAAGGAGGCGAAAGAATGGAGTTTCAGAGAACTTATTGACAAGGAATGTAAGCTTCCTATGTCAATGGCTTCGAGTAACATTGCATTATTGACAGATGCAGATAAGACAAAACTTGGTATTGTTCAATCAGAATTAACAGCAAACGTATGGGCAGAAAGACAATCTAATGGTAATTTCGCCATCTATCAGAATTTTCAATATCAGAAATATAGGAATGCGTTCTTAACTCATTTCGCCCCTGTGATGCCCGAGTTGGTGCCTTGGAAACTAAAGGGACAAGATGTTGCCGATTCGAAGCTATATATGGTAAAAAGTCAGGGCACTACGTCGTTAGATGCTCCATCTTTCAGGGTAAGTCCTGCCTCAACAAACAGAAAAGCATATTGGAATTACCAAATGACTTTACTGGCGAAGATACATGAACAGAATCCATTGCAGCCACTGATCTATATAATCAATGACGATAAAGAACTTGGTAGTGTAGAGGAATATGCCCGTAGTTGTGGATACTATGTACCTGCCACAGGTAGTGGCTTCCGTAAACTAGAGTATATTGGTACCCGCAGCAATGGTTTGGTAGTTATTACAAAAGAACAGTTCTTGGCAGGAATTGGTAATTATCGCTCTGACAAGGCGTTCTGTTACGTATGGGACAATATGGATATTGACCGTTATCTTATCATGTGGGACAAACTTCCATTCGAAGGAGACTATGAGGATGGTGCAGAAAGTGATGAAGATGAAAAGTTCAAACGAACAACGGCTAGACAGTGCATACTGGCAGCATGGCCTATCTTTGAGCATTACTGCGCATTGGTGATGGCCAACCATAAGGACACCAACTTTTATATCATAGACCCATACTTTGAGGATTATTCTGGTCTGGCAAAAACTTGTCACGCCAGGGCTTCCGTATTCACTCTATGGAACAATGAAGAAGTTTATCGTGAATCTTTAGAAAAGGCAGGATTGTTCTTCAAGGACACACGTGGTATTGAAGAGCAGCTTGACTCTGCGTATCTCAAGAAAGTAATACTTGACAGTTGGGGATATGAAGATTGGAGAGAAGGTCAGGAACCTATCGTTAAGCATATGCTTGAAAAGAAGGGAGATTGCATAATTTCTATTCCTACAGGAGGTGGCAAATCCATTTTGTTCCAAGGTCCTGCGCTTGCTCGTGCCATGACTTCAAACAGATTGACACTTGTAGTGAGTCCTTTGCGAGCTCTCATACAAGATCAGGTCGAGGAACTGCATGCGAAAGGGTTTGTCTGCAACGTAGATTACCTTAGTGGTGACCGTATGCAAGCTGAAACGCAACAAATTTACCGCAGAATTCAATCAGGTGAGATAGCTTTGCTGTATATCACTCCTGAAAGATTCCGTGTGCGTTCGTTCATGGATGTTCTTTATCAGAGACTTCAAATGGATAGGGGTCTCGAATATGTAGTTTTCGACGAGGCGCACTGTATTTCTCAATGGGGACAGGATTTCCGTCCTGATTACAGGAATGCGGTTCAGTGGTGTGTTGACATGAAAAATAGCAAGAATGAATTTGATATAATGGTTGCCATGTTCTCTGCCACTGTGACCACCCAAGTCGAACAAGACTTCAAGTCGTATTTCCCTGACATTGTACGACTGGGGCAGAAATCTGAAGAGTATAATCCTATAAGAAAGCATATTAGCATTTCTTTTTCCGTAACAAAGGGAAAGAACAAGAAAGATCAAGGACATGACCTTACGGCACGTGTAAATGCCATTAAGGACTACATCGAAGACAACAAAATCGATTTTTCAAAGAGTTGCATGCTTGTATTCTGTCGTACTCATAACGAGTGTGAAGATACGGCAGAAGCACTGAATGAACTATGTAAGGCTGCGCCTGAAGGTTCTTTATTGGCTTCTTGTGCTGAGCATATCAGCTTTTTTCACGCAGGCCTAGATTCAACCCAAAGAAGCGATATCTATCGCCAGTTTAAAAACGCAGAAGAAGATCATGTGCCAGAAGACGAGCGCATAAACATACTTTGTGCGACAAAAGCCTTTGGTATGGGTATGGATATTCCCAATGTCCATTATGTAGTGCATTACAACCCACCAGCAGTCCTGGAAGATTATCTTCAGGAGGTAGGTCGTGCTGGTCGTGATAAAGGTATGTATGAAGCTGCTTTTCCTGACCGTAGTCAGATTCCGGCTTTGTGTATAACCTCTCCTGATGATTTCAGACATTTGAAAGATCTATTGGTTCGTAGTCAGATGAGTTGGTCAGATTTAACTGATTGCAAGGATAAAATTTTGGCGTTCATTCGTAGATTCAAAACAATTGAGCAAGTAAAACTCAATCCAATAGTTGTGCCATATAACATCTGGATTAAGAATGAAGAAAACGGCAAATTTCTAGATACAACGGCATCACGTCTTGCGTTCCATTGGCTGGAGCATATTGGATATGTTAAGTTGAAGTACCTCGACTTAGCATATTTTGACATGACTATATCAAATAGAGAATTTCCTACTCAGAGTCAGAATTCAATTAATCTATTTGGAACATCTGTCGGGTATGGCAGACGGTATCAACAAACGCCTTCTCACGAGGCAGCTAAGCTGGTGTTCGATTATCTGAAGCTACATGCTGAGAAGTTGGAAGAGAATTTCACTTTTCCCATTTCTGAGATGCGTAGGAGCTTTAAGCCGTATAAGCTTTCGTTTGTCAAAATCATGAATGCCATTCTGGATTGTATGAAGTGTAATCTCCTGACACTAAACGAACAGATGCGTTGTGAACTTAAGGCGCGCCGTTATGGAGAGACGAGATATATGGTCAAGCATAACCAGAATATTTTCGCACTTCATATCGCAATGGATGGAATACGGAAACTGTTGTCTGATTGCAAGATAGGTGTGGAGCGAGAACTTGATATGAATGAGCGTGAATACATTCAACGTCATCTAATGGATGAGGTCAATTATGATGGACTCTTGAAAACAGAGACTAAAAAACGCAGAAAGAAAGAAGAGACTATAATATATATGCCATGGAAGGATGAACACAGCAATCCTCCCAAAGGCTGCGTGACCAAGGCCGATACCTTTAAGAACGATATACAGAAAAGAGTTGCCGTGGGAATGTTTAACATCCTGCGATATGTACCAGGTGTGACCTTTCGTATAATAAAGACGGAAGAGGATGTGCTGTATCATATTATGGTGAAGGATGAGCGTTGGAAGGATTTTGTCGATAATATGGAAACTGATTGTTTGGAATGGCTTCGCTTCATCACAGAAAATACCGGAGCATTCTGTTGGGCAGAGAAGTTGCTGGAAATGAACTTTCATGATGATGGTGATAAGTTCGGATATTTCGACAAACTGCTTTCAGTTCTTGAAATACTCTCATATATAGAGCACACTCCATTGATGAATACAGGTATAGAGGTTCAAGCCACAGAGTTCACAGAATCTCCTATCGATGAAGGTATTGACGAAAAGTCACCCATGCACGATTATCGAAGAGAATTTGATACACTTGAGAAAGTAAAGAAGGTCAGACTCACTGCAATGAATATATTCTCTATGCTTCCAAGTGAAAAGCAAAGCGAATATATTCGTAAATATTTTATGTGCAGAAACTATGAAGATTATTTGGCCTTGGTGGGCGACTATGCACCTGAAAATTCCAACATCCTTAACGAACTTACCGAAGAGGCTTTGAAGATGGAAGAAGATAGACTAAAGGGCAACCAAGAGCAGCTGAGCATATACAATCAGCCTCGAAACGTAAATGTGAATGTACTTGCCGGACCGGGGTCTGGTAAGACACATGTCCTTACACTGCGCTGTGCCAAACTTATCTACAAAGAACATGTAGTGCCGAGCCATATTCTTGTCTTGGCATACAATCGTGCTGTGGTTGTTGAACTAAGGAATCGGCTGGACAGTTTGTTTACCAAACTGGGATTGAGTCGTATCGGGCATCTGTTGCACGTACATACATTTCATGCACTTGCAAAAATCTGCATGGGTGGAAAATTAGACAATCTCCCAACAGAGTTGTGGGAACAACATTTTCTTAATTTTGTAAGGAATGACGCTGCTGCGTTTCAAGCTATATTCCCCCAAATTGAGTATGTGTTGGTTGATGAGTTCCAAGATATTACGAATCCACGTCTAGAAACATTGTTTGCTATCCATAATTTGTTTCCAGATGCGAAATTCTTTACTATTGGTGATATAAACCAAAGTATCTATGGCTTTGATAGAGTTCCTAAAGACAATTGTGGACGACCTATAAGTTTAACGCCTGAACAGTATGCACAGGTATTGAATCCTCAACCCTATTATGATAGGCTGAATAACGCGTTGGCTCCTGTTCAGTTGGGTATGTTCACGAACTATAGATCATACCAAAAGATTTTGGATTGTGCTGCAATATTCATTCCAGAAGAGCGTAAGCATAATCTTCCAAAATCTTCTGCAGAACTCATGAAACATGAGCCACAAGAGCCATATACAATATTCACAGATGCTAGCTCGGCAGGTTCATCATGGAATGAAGATCTGCCTTCATTTGTTGCCAATGTATTGCAAAATAATGAAAAGGCTAAGATAAATGGTGAGGACTATAAAATCTTCAAGACCATTGCTGTCTTCTTTAGGACAAACAACGAAGTATATCAAGGTTATGCCTTGATAAGAAACACTCTGCCTGATGGTGTAAGAATCAGAATACAAGGTGCTAGTGTTTGTGAACTTTGGCGTGAAAGGGAAATTTATAGCCTGATAGATTTGCTGCAAAAATATCCTGCAATAGAATTAGAATCAGAAACAGGCGAACGTATGAAAATTTATCTCCAAAAGCTAATGACTGATCATCCTTGCTGGAGCCAGTTCTACATCGACATAGCCTACACTCTTGTGCTAAACTATCTTGAGTCTATTAGAACGGATGAAGATGTCCATACATATGGAGATCTTGCATTGTATATTATGGATGTAGCAGGAAATGATGATGGCGGTCAGGTGTATAAGATTTATGACAAGTTCAAGAATGAGCGTATACTTAAAGAAGATAAACTTACTATCATTCTTACAACGATGCACAAGGTTAAAGGCCTTGAATTTGATGCGGTTATTATAACTCCATCATATATCGGGCTACCTTTGAAACTACGTCGTGTATATCAACCGGGTCAAGCCATAGTAATTGATGATGCGGCAGATATAGAAGAAGAGCGAAGGCTGATGTTCGTTGCTTATACTCGTGCAAAGAAATATCTGCATGTGTATAAGGGAGACCGAGAATGTGCCTTGGAGCAGAGTAACATTTATACCACAGATAATCAGTCTGAGGCTCTTATCTTTGAGAAAGAACCTGGTCTTGATAAGTATTATTTGTCGTATACAACGTCAGATGGCATGCAACAACCTGGTGGATGTGCAGAATACATAGAAAAAGAAGTTAAAATAGACGATCCTGTTAATATTGTACGTTATTCTAAAGACGGCAAATACTATCTATATCATAACAATCACTATATTGGCCGTTTGTCGGGTGGAAGTAGAATAGCCAAGATGGCCAGTAAAAATAATCTCGCATGTATTAATGGTTTTTTTGTTAGCGACATAAGTGTTTGGAGATTGGAAGACAGTGAAAAAGCAGATAAAAAAAGTGGTACAGATTTTACTCGAAATTGGCAATCAAAAGCTCGTGGGAAAGGTTATGTACTTATTGTACAGATAGCAGGTATTGGACAATAAAGCAATAAGTTATGAATCAAATAAAAGAAAGGCTACAGAAAGACTACAATCTTGCGGTTGTATTCTTTAATGACAAAGATTATGAATCTTTCTTCGTTCACATACGACCATCCATTGAACTTATCTGTAAGTTTATTATTTTGGATACAGTCGGTGATAACGAGGATGGACATGATGTCCTTGAAGGTAACCAAGTAATCATTGGGGGCAGAGGTGTTGAATATAAAATCAAAATTGATAATAATTCCCGTAGACCTACAGGGAGTGCTTTGGCCATAGTGGCACAGAATGCACTTTTCTATAGCCATAAGGAGCTACAAGCCTCTTTTCTTGACAATGACAAAAAGAGAGTCAAGAAAGGCATTGAATCCTATCGTAATGTATTGATGCAGCTATATAGTGTTGCGAGCGAACTTGGAAGTCATACTGGTAGTTCAGGCTTGTCTTTAGAGAGCCAGGCGAACTTTTGCGCATCATTTTTTGAGGGTTATTTTGATTTTTTAAAGACAAATAGACTATTGTCAGCTGATAGCATAAACTTTCTTTTGGATTTGAATGGTTTTTTATCAAACAACTCTAACCATGAAGAAATGGAGAAAGTTAGATGCGAGTATGAGAAGGCTATTCAAGAAAGAGACCAAAAGCAAGAACAGATAGAACAACAGAATAAGCAGATTGCAGAGCAAAAGGCTGAGCTTGAAAAATTAGATGCTTCTGCAAAAACGGAGAAGAATCGTACTGATAAATTGTCAGAGCAACTTGAGAATACCCTCAGTGAGTTAGAAGCACTAAAACAAAGAATAGCAGAGTCAGAATCAGACACGACTTTTGATACCATCTCTGTACCAAAAGCCTCAAATGTTGTTGATGACGAAATAGAACATGATGCTGAAAAATCAATTGAAACCCCTATAACTCTGTCACAAAGATTAAAGGGATGCAATACGAATTGGCCTGTAGAAGAGGAATCTTTGGATGATGACCAACTTGATCTTATTGACCATACAATCAATAGTTCAATGTTGGTGTCAGGATGCGCCGGTAGCGGCAAGTCAGTCATTGCGATGCACAAGGCTGCTCAAATAGCAGGTATGGGCTATTCGGTTATTCTGATCGCCCTTACAAAGTCATTGACTGGCTTTATGGGAGTTGGCTACACCTCGCAATCATATAAATTCTATTATCACTATCAGTGGAAATGGTTGGGAATGCCATCTGCCGACTATATCATAGTCGATGAAATTCAAGACTTTGAGCTTAAAGAAATTCGGGAGTTTATGAGTGCTGCCAAAAAGCATTTCCTATTCTTCGGTGACTCAGCTCAGTCCATCTATACTCGTTTTGGTAAAAAGACTCTCTCTATTGAGGCAATTTCAAAATTAACTGGACTTAAGGAACTGAAGTTATACAACAACTATCGACTGCCAAAAAATGTTGCTCAAATAACTCAAAAATACGTTGGTGTTAATGTAATGCCATATCAAGAGAAAGTATATTTGAATAAGGAAAATGATTTTCCTCATTTTATACATTATAATTCTTATGAAGACCAAATAGAGGCAATCGGAAAACTTATAGAGCAATATGATGGAAAATCAGTTGGGATCTTGCTCTACAGTAATGAGTTAGTACTTAAAATGAGTGAAGCATTGACAAAACGTGGTCTCAATATAGAATACAAGTGTAAGACTGCTGCAGATGACAGACGAGGACAAGGCAATCTTCATTTTACCAATACTTTACCAAAGGTGTTGACATATCATAGTGCAAAAGGATTGCAATTTGATGTGGTAATAATTCCAAAATTTGAAGGTGCGATTACAGAAGAACAGCGAAAATCACTCTATGTTGCCATGACACGTACAATGCATCATCTCTATGTCTTATATAGTACAGATAAACTTGCAGAACCACTAGATTTAGTTCCTGCCAATTATTATAAAAAAATTTAGTGGTATATGCAATGATACGAGGACGAATAGTAGCAATTGTTTTACTGTATAGAACAAGAGCATCGGACAAAAACACGTAAGTCACATTGACCTCTTGCTCCTGCTTGCCTTCGGCAACAAGCGGCGTGCATTGGAAAAGCTGGCGACTACGACATAAGCAGTCATGGAGGAAGTGCGCAAGGCAGCGGAAGCCAAGAACATGGAAGCGTTGGATAACTGGGTACACCATCTAAGAAGCTCATGGATGCTGATAAAGGCGGAACAGCCGCTGAAAGTACTGTATGATGCCATCCATAAGGAGAGCGTATCGGATGAAGAATTGAATGCAGCCGTCGGTGCTGTATTGGCACAAGGCAAACTGATTGTAGATTTGGCAAGGAAGGAGGCGGAACGATGGGACGGATAATCGTGGTAGAGGACAATCCCGTATTTGCCGACTATGTATGCCGTCTGTTGGCAAGCAAAGACTTCCAAAGTGTCAGCACTTTCAACTGCAATGACGCACGGAAGCTGTTTGCCAAGATGCAGGAGGATGACATCGTGCTTGCCGATATGCGCCTGCCCGACGGTGATGGTATCGCCCTGCTGGCAGAACTGCGGAAACAAGTCAGGAACAATCCCTACATTGTCATGACCGAACATGGCGACATTCCCATCGCCGTCCGCTCGTTGAAACTGGGAGCGGAGGACTTCATTCCAAAGAACCTGTTGGAAATGAACCTGCCGCCCCTGCTTCGCAGCCTGCAAAAAAGGGCGGAACAGCAAGACGCGCCCATTCTTGAACGTACCAGCGAAGCGTTCAGAAAGATATACGACAAGATAAGGCTAGTTGCCCCCACGAACATGAGCGTCCTGATACTGGGCGAGAGCGGCACGGGCAAGGAACACATCGCCGAAAAGATACACGCAAGGAGCAAACGGACGGGAAAGCCTGTTGTGCCAGTTGACTGCGGCCTGCTGTCAAAGGAGCTTGCCGCATCCGAGCTGTTAGGGCACGAGAAAGGGGCGTTCATGGAAGCCGACAGCAAGAGACAGGGCGTTTGGGAAGATGCGGATGGCGGCACGTTGTTCCTCGACGAGATAGGCAACCTGCCATTGGAAGTACAACAGATGCTGCTCCGCGCGTTGGAAGCCAAGCGGTACAGACCCACGGGCGGCAACAAGGACAAGAAAGCCGACGTGCGCATCATTGCCGCCACCAACGAGGACTTGCAGACAGCCATTGCCGAAAAGCGTTTCCGGGCAGACCTCTACCAACGGTTGAAGGAATATACCATACAAATACCGCCATTGCGAGAGTGCCGCGAGGACATAATTCCATTGGCGGACTTCTTCCGGCAACTTGCCAACGAGGAATTTGAAAAGCAAGTGAAATGCTTTGACGCGGAAGCAAGGAAACAGATGCTCGCCTATACGTGGGGGTGGCAACGTGAGGGAACTGAAACGAGTTGTTCGCATGGCGGTGCTGCATACCGAAGGTGGTACGGTTATAGCGGACAAATTAGAATTTGACGAAATGCCATTGGCAACCAATGCTTCATTGGCACTAAACGATATGGAGAAGAAACAAATCATCCATGCCTTGGAACAGGCAAAAGGCAACCGCACGTTGGCGGCGGCATTGCTCGGCATCGGGCGTACCACGCTTTACAACAAGATAAGATTGTACGGCATAAAGTACAAGGAATGGGATAGGAACACCGCAGGTTTGAATAGGTTGCCCGACTTCGGAGGGGCAACCCGGCGGCAAGGTTTTCGGAGTAACCCGAAACGTTTTGAGTAACTCAAAACATACCTTGCTGCTGCCATTTTCGGCAGTAACCGAAAAGCCTTCGGGTAACCCGAAGGACACCTTGCTGCTTTCTCGTGAAAGCAACAATCCGCCAGCAAACGGATTGGAATTTGTGCTGTTATTCCGGCTTCCAAAGCATCGTTTCCCGATGCCTAAGCTGCCCAAAAGAAGAACCAGAATAAAATTGATGTGCAAGTCTGAGCTATATTTGAGAATGCAGGGAATGAAAGTCGGATTTTCATCCGCCCGAAAAGCAGACAATAGCGTCAATTCGATGCCAATCTGTGCCAATTACAGCCAAATCTGCCTTAGACACCAATAGGGAAATGCAATTTTAGAAAAATGTATCTTCGCTTGTTTACAAACACAGAGAACCAATGGTTTGCGAAAACGATGATGAACGGAAACGGCCAATCAAGAAAGCAATTCCATACAGATAGGAAACAACATAGTTTCAATGATGTGCTGGTTTACTGGCTTATTGTTGTGTTGTCGTACTGGTTTACAACAGCGAAACATCAAATAAAGGTTTCAGCAATGGGGTGCGGATTTAGATGGGTAAAGTTTGGATGATGTAAATCGGTGGCACAATGTATTCGCCTATCAATGTGGCGATATACCAATGTCAAACGACTGATTGAAATAAAAACATCCTAAAGTTCTTTTTTTATCCAAGAAAAAGTGTACTTTTGCAAACGTAATAATCTTGAATATGTGAAATATCAATGCAGCAATAAAAGTGAATACGTGAATTATGAGAAGAAAAATATACAATAAACTGTTGGAATGGAAGAAAGACCATAAGGGTGATACCGCCCTTTTGATAGAAGGAGCCAGACGTATAGGAAAAAGTTATATCGTGGAAGAGTTTGCGCGTAAGGAATACACGTCTTACATTCTAGTGGATTTCAGCAAGGTTAATCCGCAGGTGATGGAGTTTTTCAATCTTTATTTGGACGACCTCGACATGCTTTTCATGAATCTGGAGCTTTATTTTAGGCAGAAGCTCACACCACGTCAGACGAAAGACGAGGAAGCCCGTTCCTTAGTCATATTCGATGAAGTGCAGTTTTGTCCACGTGCCCGTGCAGCCATCAAACACTTGGTGGCAGACAGGCGTTATGATTACATAGAGACAGGCTCGTTGATTTCCATCAAGAAGAATGTCAAGGACATCATGCTGCCTTCTGAAGAACATGCCATCGAAATGTTTCCGATGGACTTTGAGGAATTTCTGTGGGCTATGGGAGACGAGATGCTGATGCCTTATATCCGGATGCGGTTTGACAAACGCCTTCCGATGGAGGCTTTCCACCGTCGGGCAATGGATTATTTCCGGCAATACCTGATTGTCGGGGGTATGCCGCAGGCTGTCGCCAAGTATGTGGAAACGCGGGATTTTGAAAAGGTGGATGAGGTGAAGCGTGACATATTGGCTCTTTATCGCAATGACATTCACAAATACGCCGACAATCAGGAAACCAAAGTTGCCGCTATTTTTGAGGAAATACCGGGCCAATTGCAGAAACATGAAAAGAAGTTTGTCTTGTCAGCCTTGCAGAGCGAAGCCCGTATGCGTGACTATTCGCAGGCTTTCTTTTGGTTGAGTGACGCCAAAATCATTAACTGTTGCTATAACTCAACAGAGCCGAGTATCGGGCTGAAACTGAATGAAGAACGCACCACGCTGAAATGCTACATGGGCGATACCGGACTGCTCATCAGCCATGCTTTTGACGAGCGAGGTATTGTCAGTGCCGACCTGTACCGGAAACTGATGTTTGACAAACTGGAAGTGAACGAGGGGATGCTGGTGGAGAACATCGTAGCGCAGATGCTTCGTGCAGCAGGACACAAACTTTATTTTTTCAGTAACAGTTCCCGGACATCGGCAGACGACCGCATGGAGATTGACTTCCTGATAGCCAAACCTGTAACGACCAGCAGGCATAATATCTCACCGATAGAGGTGAAGTCCGGGCAACGTTACACACTGAATTCATTGAGAAAGTGTATCGCCAAGTATAGTTCCCAGTTATCCACGCCCTACGTGCTTCACGACAAGGATGTGAAAACAGAAGATGGCATTGTGTACCTGCCTTTATATATGACACCGTTGCTTTGAATGATATGGGAGGAAAGCCTACATACCAAGAACTGTTGGCGGCATACAACAAACTTCTTATGGAAAATGAGCTTCTTCATAAGGAGATAGACAGACTACAGTCTTTGCTAAGCAGCAACGGTGCGTCTTCGACATTGCCTGCCATGAAGCAACATTTGTCTTTGGAAGAAAAAGTAGATGTGTTCCGCAATCTGTTCAAGGGACGTGAAGATGTCTTCGCGCGGAGATGGTACAGCCGGACAAGTGGGAAATTCGGCTACCAACCAGTATGTCGGAACGAATGGGACAGGCAATTATGCGACAAGAAAAGATTTAAATGTACGGAATGCCCCAACAGGTCGTTCAAACCGTTGGAATACGAGGATATATACCGACACCTTGAAGGGAAAAGCCCGGACGGGCAGGATGTAATCGGTGTCTATGCCATTTTTGCCGACAATACCTGTAACTTCTTGTGTGCAGATTTTGATGATAAGTCCTGCGAATATGGATACCAGAAAGATGTGTTAGCGTATGTGGGTGTCTGCAAGGATTGGGGTGTTCCTTGCTTCATTGAACGCTCCCGTTCCGGGAACGGCGCACATGTTTGGATATTCTTCGAACAGCCGTTGCCTGCATCCAAGGCACGAAGGCTCGGAAATATGATATTGACGGAAGCTACAGAAAGATACGGAAGGATGAATTTCAAATCATACGACCGTTTCTTCCCTAATCAAGACAGGTTGCCCGAAGGTGGGTTCGGTAATTTGGTAGCATTGCCATTGCAAGGCAAAGCCCGCAAGGAAGGGAACAGCGTGTTTGTGGACGAAAATTTCATGGTTTACGAAAACCAATGGTATTTTTTGCTTGAAATAGAACGGATATCCGAAATGGCGGTTGACGCTATATTGGCCAAACATGAAACAGCTTCGGAATTGGGAGAGTTGTCCACCACCAGCGAATCGAAACCATGGGAAACACCTGTACCTCAAAAGATTTCTCATAATGATTTTCCTGCCAATCCCGTTCTTATACGTTCCAATATGTTGTACATTCCCTTGCAGGGATTTTCGGCAAAGGTTATTAACCATCTGAAACGAATTGCATCGTTCAAGAATCCGGAATTTTATGCCAGACAAGGTATGCGGCTGTCCACTTACAACATTCCCCGCATCATTTCATGTGCCGATATGGGAGACGATTATATTGCCTTGCCCCGTGGATGTGAAGATGCGGTCGTTGCCCTTTTGGAAGGTAACCAAGTCGCCTACCGTGTGGAAGACAAGACCAATTATGGAGAAAATATAACCGTAGAATTCAAAGGGAAACTCCGTGAAGAACAGAAAGCGGCCATAGCCAACTTGATTGCCCATAACAACGGAATATTGAATGCCACTACCGCATTTGGTAAGACGGTCACTGCCATCGGCTTGATAGCAGAACGAAAAATAAACACGCTGATACTTGTGCATACCAAAGCTTTGTTGGACCAATGGAAATCCCGTTTGGAAGAATTCCTGCAAATAGACTTTACGGAAGATAACCTTCCCAAGAAGCGTGGTCGTAGAAAAGCCTTTTCACCGTTCGGCACATTGGATTCCAAGGGAAATTCACTGCATGGAAAAATAGATATAGCCTTGATGCAATCCTGTTTAGAGGACAACGGTGTGAAACATTTTGTCCGGGACTATGGCATGTTGATAGTGGATGAATGTCATCATGTGTCAGCGGTGAATTTTGAACGGATATTGAAGTATGCCAATGCCCGCTATGTTTATGGACTGACAGCCACCGCAATCCGAAAAGACGGACATCAGCCTATCATCTTCATGCAATGCGGCCCAATCCGTTATTCGGCAGATGCAAAAGCTCAAATGGCATCCCAAACATTCACACGCCTGCTTGTTCCCCGCTTTACTTCTTATAGAGAGTTGACGGATGAAAAGTCCACTTATGCCCGGATGGTTCAGAAAATGGCTGATGATGAAAATAGGAACGGACTTATAATAGAGGATGTATGCGTGGCTCTGAAAGAAGGGCGTTCACCAGTTGTACTGACCAACCTCACCGCCCATGTCGAAACATTAGCAGGCGCGTTAATACCACACTGTAAACATGTCATTACTCTTGTCGGTTCCGAATCGGCAAAGGAGAAACGTCAGAAAATGGAATACTTACAAGACATATCATTATCGGAACCGCTTGTTATAGTGGCAACCGGAAAATATGTGGGTGAGGGTTTCGACTATCCCCGGTTGGACACTTTGTTCTTGGCATTGCCTGTCTCATGGAAAGGTCTCATCGCGCAATATGCCGGACGGTTGCATCGGGAATACCCGGGTAAGAAAGAAGTCCGGATTTACGATTACATTGACATTCGCGTACCGATGTGTGATGTCATGTACAAGCGTAGATTGAAAGGATATGCGTCTGTCGGCTATCAGATCAAGTCAAATGCACCAATGGACTTGTTCAACGAAAGTCATAGCGTGATTTTTAATGGACATACATTCCAAAGAGAGTTTTTCAATGATTTGTTCAACGCAAAACACTCGATTGTCATTTCCGCTACAAAGCTTTGGTTTGCCAAACATTCATCTGTGCTTGATACATTAAAAGGCATATCGGCACAGGGTGTGGAGGTTGTCACTTTTATCAAAAACGATTTGGAAAAGGAAAAACAGTTAAAAGGAACAGGAGCAAGTATCAGAGTTAATGACGCATTGGTTATTGACGTTGCAATCATTGACAAATCCTTGATATGGTATGGCAGTATAAACTATCTTGGTTACAACACCGATGAAAACAATGCCATACGCATTTATAATTCAATATTGGCAGAGAATATCATAGAGATGCTTTATACTTAACTTTATACTTAACGTGAACTTTTCTCCATTTTTCAGAGGAATAACTTTGGTAATAAAGGATAAAAACACTACTTTTGTAAGTGAGAAAAGCGTTCTTTTGATTAGTGCAGAACATTGCAGAATATAGAAGCCCGCTGGTTTCTATATCGTTACCTGTCAAGCTGATAATCTTTGTAAGTTTCTTGTTTTCAATGAGTAAGAAGAATTGATGTGTCTTGTGCAATGGAATGTTATCTTCTTGGTTATTCCCGCTGTCAAGAGCCACCGTTTCAGCGGTCCTTGCAGCATCTTGTCCTTGAAGTCGTCAAAGATAAGCCCCTCGCACCGTTCCCCAAGCAGTCCGTAGGCTTCATCGCTGATGGGGTTGTGTACAATCTGTTTGGTCTTCTGCATACGGGTGGTCACGAACATCTTGCCGTTGGTGTACGGCTGTATCTGCTGCCAAGTGAGCTGCCTGATGTCGCTCTTTCTTAGTCCGGTCAGACAACCGAAAAGGAACGCCCTTTTCAATACCTCTTCCTCACAAGGCGTTTCGGCAAGCCGTATCAGTTCCTCTTGGCTCAGATGTTCCCTCATGGTGGGAATGCACTCGATGCGGTCTAAGAATCCGTTTGGGTTCTCCTTTATCTTCCTGTCCCGGTAGGCGGTGTGAAGTACCGCACGGAAAGCCGACCAGTAGCCCGCCGCAGAATTGATATGCAGCTTTTGGCTGGTGTGTATGGATTGTGGGGCGTTAAGTAGATATTCCATGAACTTGCGGCACAAATCCACGTCCACCTCCTCAAAGGTGCATTTGCCGTTCACGAACCGCTCGAAATGTTTATAGACGTGCTGCCACTTGATATTCTTCCTGTCTGCCAACCCCTTGAAGTAGGCGAGGAAATCGCCTTTCATCTTGGCTTTGTCAAAGAAGCCGTTGTTCTCGTTGAAGATGGCTTCATAACGCCTATTACGCAGTATCTCCGCTTTTTTCATCATGCGTGCGTTGAAATCACGCTCCTGCTGGTTGGCAGGTTTGGCGAAGATGTAAATCCCAAGAGCTTCACGTGTAATCACCTTCATGGTGGTGTTGTCACGGTAGCCGGGATAATAGTCCAAACACAGCGAATACTGTGTTCCGTTCTTAATCTTGCGCTTGCGCAAGGTAACTGTCTTGCATTTGCTCATATTGATGATGTTTTAAGTTGTACATTTTCGGGGGTGTTCCCGTGTTTACGGTGGCAAAGGAACAACGTGAAACAACCGTGAATACCTCCACGACAATCATTTTGAAATAATTTTCCGGCAATGTCGGTTGCTCACGGTTGTTTCTCCCTTTCAGCCATGACACGCTCCACATCGGAGCGTAAAAGCAGGTTTTTCACGCCTACTTTTATCTTTTCGATGTGCTTCACCTTGACGATATGGCAGATGTTGGCGGAGGAAAGCCCGTAAATCTGCCGGACTTGTTCCACAGTGTAGTAGCGTTCATCGTTCACGAGGTCTGTCCTGCGGAGTTCGTCCAGATGGGATTTGGAGTAGTAGGTGCGCCCGTATTCTCTTTTGGTCGGTATCTTGTGGCGGTAGGCGTATGCCCGGAGTGCGCACGGCTTCATGCCGAACAGTCCTTCCGCTTCTTCAATCAAGAGCCAGTCGGTGATATTGCTTGTGTCAACCGCCACACCGAAGAACTCGTCAATATGCTTCTTGCTGTAGTAGTTCTTTCCTGCAATGCGGCAGATGGGGATGCGGTTGCGCTTGGCGGTGGTATAGAGCCACGACTGCCTGACCTTATAAAGGGACATCACCTCTTCACTGGAATAGAAGTCCAGCACTTCATCGGCTTCCTTTTCCCTCTTTTCTTTTTTGGCTGGTAAGGAAGATGAAACGGATTTCTTCGGTGAGGAAGTGCTGCCGGGCAGGACGCGGTGGTAGGGATTGCCCTCCAGCATCCGCTCAATGTCGGCTCTGCGGATAATCGCCATGCGGTTGCTGATGCGTGAGGCTTTCAGCTTGCCGGTGGCTACTAATTTATAGATGTACTGTCGGGAACAGCCCATGAGCGTGGCTGCTTTGGAAAAGGTGAGATACTCCTGATGCTGTATCTCCATGAGTGGCAGGGAGACTTTGAAGAGGTTATTCTTCTGCGCTGTCCTGGCTCGCTTGGCTTCCGTCTGACAAGCCTCGCTGCAATACCGTTGCATACCGCTACGGGTTACAAACGGTTTGCCGCAAAATTGGCATTTCTTGGTTGTTTTCATACTGCTTTATCGTTTACTTGTTCACTTCTCACTTTGTATATTCCTGAAGTGGTGAACGGATGTAAACAGCAGTCAACCGTTGTCGCATTTCCACACGGTGTGACTGTCGCTGCATATCGGAGCGGAAATTGTCGCTCATCGTAAACGGTTGTAAACCCTTGTCAACTCTATGCACGATGTGACAAAAAATAAGCCCCGCAAATTCTCCACGTCAGAAATATGTCTCAAAAATATGTGGAAATTTGGGAAGCATCAAAAAGCAGCCGAAATGTGTTAAATATTGGAATATGTTGGCAATTAAAGGTTTATACTTGGATATTTCTGACTGGTTTTGGTTATTTGGGCGTTCTAAATACAATAATATTTTGTATATCTCAATGGAAGGTGAGCTTCAATGACCTATTGTCAAAGATTTGATATGTCAACTATTACTATGATGGTTGATTATTATGAGAAACTAACAACTAATGAATCATGGATATACTCAATGACGAATCTCTGAAAATCAGCTCATTTCTAACGACATTGGATGAACTTACAAATACCATTCCCTACAAAACAGAAGGGATACGAGGAAAATACTGCAAATCTGACAGAAAGGGAAGATTCAGTATCGAGAATTAAAAATTTCTACGCTCACTTAAATATGAAAGTGAATTATAACAACTATCTTTGCAAGAAAGAGCATATTGTATGAAACTAAAATCATTTACAACAAAACAAGGGAAGAATGTTTCGCTAACTAAGATTGCAATCTTTGTTGGTCCAAATAATACGGGGAAATCGCAAACGTTACGTGATATTCGAGAAAGATTAGAGAATGGACAAAAGAGTAAGCCTGTTATCATCGATTCTTTTGAATTTGATGCACCATCTTCTATTGAAGACTTCTATTCAGGTCTAGAAATTAAAGATAGTATACATAACATTGGATATAAGACTGTATTTGGAATAAAAAGTGATCTTTTATCAAAAGACTCAATGGAGTTACATATACCAAGTTTGGAGTCTGATTTTCAAATAAATAAATCATATAACTATATTCTAGGAAATATAACGAAATATAGAGTTGCTAATTTAGATTCATCTACCCGTCTAAATCTTGTTTTATCAACATCTTCATTTAATCCGAACTTGGATATGCCATCAAATTTAATTCAGTCGCTATTCTTAGATGAAAATAATGAATTATTGCTTATAAAAGCATTCAAATTAGCTTTCGATATGGATATAAAACTGGATTATAGCGAACTCATTTCTTTATGTTTACGTGTTGGTAAAGAACTGCCCAAAATTCCTGAAGACCCTCAGCAAGCATGTAAAATCACACAGTTTTTGCAAAAAATAGACACTCAAGGAGATGGATTTAAAAGTTTTGTAGGAATAATATTAGGGCTATTATTTTCGAAAGATCGTATTATTCTTCTTGATGAACCAGAAGCTTTTCTTCATCCAGCACAAGCACGCTTTCTTGGCAAATGGATTATTGATAATTCTGATTTGTTTCAAGGGCAACTTCTAATATGTACTCATAATTCTAATTTCTTATCGGGTGTTTTGTCGAGCGATAAAAAAGTGGATATTTTTAGATTAAATAGGCATGACAATATAACAGAATATAATTTACTTCCACCAAATGCCACTGATAATCTATCTAAAAGCCCGATACTGTCTAGTCAGCGAATAATTGAGGGGATTTTCCATAAAGGGGTGGTTGTGTGCGAGGCTGACGCAGATAGAGCTGTTTATCAAAGTGTAGCATCTGTCGAACACATGTCTAATCAAGAAATTCTTTTTATACATTCTCATAACAAACAAACTCATAAAGATGTTGCAAAATTACTTGTTGAAGCCAAAATACCTGTTGCCCTGATTGTTGATATTGATATCTTCAATGGTGACACTGATTTGAAAAATATACTTGAAATACTTGGAGATAATTTAGAAAATGTAGATTTACTAGAGAAAAGAAAAGTAATAGCAGCGTCTGTTAATAAAACCAGTGAAAATGAGATTCTTGAACACGTAAAAAATGAGATTAGATTATTTTTGGAACAATTAGAAAGAGGAGAACATACTTTGAATGGAGCTAAAAGCGCATATAAAAGGATAGAAAAAGAATTCACGTCATGGAAGGATGTTAAGGATAAAGGAATCATTGGTTTGTCTTCTGATATTCAACCAACGGCTATCGCTTTGATTAATGATTTGAAAGCAAAAGGGATTTTTGTTGTTCCTGTTGGTGAGTTAGAGGGATGGATGGACTTAGGAACTAAGAAAAAAAACAAGTGGATAATTCCTGCCTTAAATAAGATACATTCACGAGGTTGCTCTCCAGAATTAAGGGATTTCATTAAAGAAGTCTTAGCTTTTTTCTGATTATTTTTTTTACATTATTATCTTTGGTATAATAACTGCTTTGATACTGATTTCTACTAAAATATACTAGTACACCATATTTCAGTAATTCATAGCGGTTTTCAATACGACTAGATAGAATTTTCATATCATTATTCACCTTTTGATTGGTGATTTTGGCGTAAATCGGAATCATCTGAATCTTCACCAACAAGGAGGTGTCGGTACGGTTGAAGGTAAGCCTCCAGACACTTCAAGATTACCGTAACGAAGGGCGCATAGCCTATATCCAGTTGGGCGGTAAAATCCTCTACCGTGAATCCGACATCGAAAGGATGCTTGCTGACGGCTACCGCTCCGCCTATCGGCTGACAGGCACATGATTTTCTTGAAAGAGTGCAGTTTGCCGTCTGCCCATGCTTCGGCAGCAATGGAACTTCGGCAAAAAGAAAAGTAAACGTCCTATTTTCCGCCTTGACGCTGATTTAATATAAATATACCTTTGTGGCAAACTTGAAATTTACAGTTAT